>DASUUD010000276.1:0-25723 GCA_036374255.1 Solirubrobacterales bacterium
CGGTCCCCGCCCGTGATCGGTCGAACGGCAGTTAAAGATCATGCAACCACCGTAAGGCCACGCCGTCTTGCACTGGACCCGAAGGAATCTCGCCGCGGTGAGGTGAACCACCAGGTCGTAAGGCTGTCCCTCCCCGAACGGCACCAACACCTCAAAATCCCGGTACACGAGGGCGGCAAGCACCATGGCTTCCCCTTTATTGCCCCTGCCGGCCCTGCGCATGACCCGAATCTATGTCTCGGGTCGGACAGAACATATGTTCGGGCCAGCACTATGATTCGGCGCAGACTAAGCTGCGATCCAAGCGCCCGTAGCTCAGCTGGATAGAGCGCATGCCTCCGGAGCATGAGGTCACAGGTTCGAATCCTGTCGGGCGCGTAGATGAACGCGGGCACCGAGAAAGGCCCGCCGCGGGGAGCGCTCGCGGTGATCGCCGTGGGGCTGCTGGCCACCGTAGCGGCCTGGCTGCTGAGCACGAACAGGCCGCTCGGAGCCGTCGCGCTGGAATGGGAAAAGAGGAGGCCGATCCCCGACTCGCCGACGGTGCAGATTCCGGGCGGCGGGGCGATGCGGATCATCGATGCGGGCATCCGCGCCTCGGAGGAAAACATCGCTGGCTACCGGCTGTTCCGGGTGGCCTCGGTACTTCAGATCGACGCCGGCAGCTCCGTCGGCCGAGCCCGCGTCAGCTGCCGGCACCGCGTTCCCCGGCGCGCGATTCCGACCAAGACGCCGAAGGGGATCCGCGGCGCCTTTCCCCGTTCGAGCGAAGAGCTGATCAAACAGGACGTGCCCGAGAAGGTGATCGTGGGCTTCAACTCGCACGGCGTCGATTCGGCGGCCGTCGAACTGGGCGATGTCTTTCCCGTGTACACCGTCCGCCCGGGGCTCGTGGTCGAGTGGCCGCCATACCAGCTCGGGCTTCACCGGTGGGACCTCGGCCTTCCCGGCGGCAGCCCGGAGGAGCCGCTGGAGCTCGGCTTCGCATCGATCTGGCGCACCTCGGTGACGCCGGCCGCGACCATCTCCTGTCGGATCGAAACGGCGGCGGGCGAGGAGACGGCCAGAACCCGCGGCGCTCTCTAGGGAGCGACGAGAAGCTCCGGACCCTCGATCCCTTTGCCGACCTTGTTCAGCTTCGGGTTGGCGGGGGCGCCATCCATGCGGCCCGCCGGCAGCGGCACGCACATCGCCACCGCGTCCTCGACCTCCAGGTCCGGCCGCAGCCAGGCCGCCTCCGCCTCGGCCGACGGCAGGATCGCCGGCATCCGGTCGTGGACCTTCGCGACCACGTCGTTGGCGTCCGTGGTGACGATCGTGCAGCTGTAGAGCCAGCCATCGTCGAAGCCCCGGTCCTCTGGGTCGCCCCACTCCTTTCGCGTGCAGATGCCGGCGAACGCGAAGAGCTCACCCCCGTCGACCGTGAAGCGCCACGGCTGGCGCGGCTGCTTGGGGTCCTCCGCCCGCATCCACTCGTAGAAGCCGTCGGCGAGGATCAGGCAGCGGTGGCGGAACTTGCCGACCAGCGGCGCGTAGGCCCGGCTGGAGGTCAGGTTCTCCGCTTTCGCGTTGATCATCCGGTAGCCGACCTTCAGGTCCTTGGCCCAGCGGGGCACGAGGCCCCAGCGCATCAAACGGGCCTCCCGCTCCCCTCGCGCCGCCTCCTCGGGGTCGGGCGAGGAGCGCACGGTGAGCACCTCCTGGGTGGGGGCGACGTTGAAGCGCCCCAGCGCCGACTCCGCCATCTTCGCCCGCTCCTTCGTCGGAGCCGGGGCCTCTCCGGCGGAGCTGCGCTCCAGGGACTTTTCGAGCTCGACCTGAAAGCGGTCGGCGACTTTCTTCGTGTCCTTGGCGGTGACCGTGAAGCGCCCACACATCGCCCAAGCAGCGTAGCCGTCAGAATTGCCGTGATGCCGGACGTGGACGAGACGCGACTGCCCGGAGTCGGGATCAGGCACGACTTCCTCACGGAGGAGGGAAGGCGGATCGGAGTCATCTCGCACTTCACCGGCCGCCGCTCGCTACTCCTCTACGACAGCCACGACCCGGACTCCTGCCGGGACACCGTCGAGCTCAGCGAGGACGACCTCCGAACCCTCGCCGACCTGCTCGGCGCTTCTCACGTGACCGAACACCTCGCCAACCTGAGGCAGAACCTCAAGGGCCTGGCGATCGACTGGCTGCCGGTCGAGGGGGATTCCCCATTTGCCGGGCGGCCGCTCGGCGCGACCGAGCTCCGCACCCGCACCGGAGTCTCGATAGTCGCGCTGATCCGGGGCGAGGAGACGATCCCCTCTCCCACCCCGGACACGACGATCGAAGCGGGAGACACTGCGGTGGTCGTCGGCACCCCGGAGGGAATCGGCGACGCCCTGGCACTCCTGCGTGGCGAGTAGATGACACTCGCCGCGGTCGGCGGTAACCCCGAGCTGCTCCTCGAGCTCGGAGCGCTGCTCCTCACCCTCGGATTGCTCGCCCGCCTCGCTGACCGGGTCCGGCTCTCCCCGATTCCCCTCTACCTGATCGTCGGACTCGTGCTCGGCCAGATCAGCGACGAGCCGATCAGCTTCAGCGGCGAGACGATCGAAGTGGGAGCGGATATAGGGCTCGCTCTGCTGCTCTTCATGCTCGGACTCGAGTTCACCGCGGAGGAGCTCACCGACAGCATGCGGCGCAGCCTCCGCCCGGGCCTGCTCGACATCGCGCTCAACCTGACCCCCGGCCTCGTGGTGGGCCTGCTGCTCGGCTGGGATCCGGTCGCCGCTCTGCTTCTCGGCGGCGTCACCTATATCTCCTCCTCCGGCGTGATCTCCAAGGTCCTCTCCGACCTGGGGCGGCTCGGAAACCGGGAGACGCCCGCGGTCCTCTCCCTGCTCGTCTTCGAGGACCTTGCCATGGTCGCCTTCCTTCCCCTGGCCGCGGTATTGATCGCCGGCGCCGACGTCCTCGACGGGATCGGGCTCGTGGCGCTGGCGGCGGCGGTGGCGACGGGGGCGCTGTACCTGGCGATTCGCCACGGGGAAACGTTGAGTCGCGCGCTTGACACGCGATCCGATGAGGTCTTCATCCTCACCACCCTGGGGCTGGTGCTGCTCGCCGCCGGGGCCGCGGAGGAGCTGCGCCTCTCCGCCGCGGTCGGTGCCTTCCTCGCCGGCCTGGCGATTTCCGGACAGGTCTCCGAGCAGGCCCGCAGCCTGATGGCTCCCCTTCGCGATCTCTTCGCTGCGGCCTTCTTCATTTTCTTCGCCCTCCAGATCGATGCCTCCTCCCTGCCGCCCGTGGGGCTGACGATCGCCGCCCTCACGGTGCTCACCGCCGCCACGAAGCTCATCACGGGCTGGTTCGCCGCCGAGACGATCGGAGCTCGGGCTCAGGGGCGGATTCGGGCGGGGACGGTGCTGATGGCCCGAGGAGAGTTCTCCATCGTGATCGCCGGGCTCGGCGTGACCGCCGGGATCGAGCCCGACCTCGGAGCGGTCGCCGCGGGCTACGTTCTCATCACGGCGCTGCTTGCGCCACTGCTCACTCGCTGGGCGGCTCCGATTGCCCGCCGGCTGGAGTCATGGCGGGCCGAGCCTGCGGGTGCTCTCGATACCACTCCAGGGTGAGGCGGAGGCCCTCGGGGAGCTCGACCCGGGGCCGCCAGCCGGTCAGCTCTCGAAGCTTGCTCGAGTCGACGAACTGGCGGTCGATCTCACCGTCCGGGTTGCCCGTTCCCCGATAGTCGGGATCGACGCCACCGCCCCCGGCCGCGACGATCAGCTCGATCACCTCCCGCACCGAGTGCGGTCGGTCGCCGCCGGCGTTGAAAGCCTGCCCCCAGACGCCCTCCGACTCGAGCGCCACGGCGACCGCCAGATAGGCTGAGACGGCGTCCTCGACGTGCAGGAAGTCCCGCTCGGGGCTGCCGTCGGAGCGGATCACGGGAGAGCGGCCTTCGAGCACGGCGACCACCGTCTCCGGGATCAGCCGGGAGAAGTTGAGGTCACCGCCGCCGTACACGTTGGCGAAGCGGGTGACGGCGAGCGGAAGCCCGTGGGCCCTTGCGTAGCTGCGCGCGACGATGTCCGCCGCCGCCTTGCTGGCGTCGTAGGGGAAGGACGCCCGCAGCGGCGAGTCCTCGCGGTAGGGCAGCTCCGGGCTCGAGCCGTAGGCCTTGTCGGAGGAGGCGAAGACGACCCGCCCGACATCGTGGGCACGGCAGGCCTCGAACACGTTCCAAGCCCCCCGCACGTTGACCTCGAACGTCTCCAGCGGCGATTTGCGCGCCACCCCGACGATCGTCTGCGCCGCCAGGTGGAAGACCCGATCGCAGCCGGCTACCGCTGCCCCGACCGCCTCCGCGTCGCGAAGATCCGCCTCGAACTCCTCGACCTCCTCCTGGATCCCGAGCAATTCGAGACCCGAGCGGCGCGGGCCGCCCACGTCGGCGAGGCGCGGCTCCGGCCGGTCCAGGACCCGCACCTCCTCGTCCCGCTCGAGGAGCGCCCGCGACAGGTGGGAGCCGACGAAGCCGTGCGCGCCGGTGACCAGGGTGCGGGCTATCGGGCCGCCCCCGCTTCAACGCCGCCCCAGACCGTCCACGGCGCCTCGCCGCCGGCCCAGAGATCGTTGAGGACGACCGCGTCCTTGTAGGTGTCCATGCAGTCCCAGAATCCCTCGTGCCGATGGGCGTGGAGCAGGCCCTCGGCGGCCAATCGCTCGAGCGGCTCCCGCTCCAGCACGCTGTCCTCCTCCAGGTAGTCGAGCACCGCCGGCTCGAAGCAGAAGAAGCCACCGTTTATCCAGTGCTCGCTGCGCGGCTTCTCGACGAACCCCTCCACCCGACCCATGACGTCCAGCTCGACGATCCCCCATTGCAGGCTGGGCCGCACGACCGTCACCGTGGCCGCCGCATCGTGGCCGGCGTGGAAATCGAGCAGGGCGCCGAGATCGACGTCGGCGACGCCGTCCGAGTAGGTGACGCAGAAGGTGCCCCCCTCCAACGCCGCCGCGAGCCGTGCGATGCGACCGCCGGTCGGGGTGTCGAGTCCGGTGTCTACGCACTCGATCGCGATGCCGTCCGGCCAGGACTCGGCGGCGACGAACTCCTCCACCGCCTCGCCGAGATAGCCGGTGGCCAGCAGGAAGCGGTCGAAGCCCTGGGCCGCGTAGATCCCGATCACGTGCCAGAGGATCGGCCGTCCGCCGATCTCGACCAGCGGCTTTGGAAGCGACTCGGTCCGCTCCCGCAGCCGCGTGCCGCGACCTCCGCAGAGGATGACGACCGGTGGTCTCAGCAACCCCCAGCCACCGCCGGCAGGATAGTCACCTCGTCGCCCTCGTTGATCGGCGTCTCCAGCCCATCCTGGAAGCGGATGTCCTCGCCGCTCACGTAGACGTTGACGAAGCGGCGGAGATCGCCGTTCTGGGTTATCCGCTCGCGCAGCTCGCTGTGCGCGTCGAAGACCGCGTCGAGCACCTCGCCGACCGTGGACCCGGAGACCTCTACCTCGGCCTCCCCCCCGGTCACGGCCCGCAGTTGCGTGGGGATCTTCACCGTGACTGACATCAGACTGCTACCTCCTGCTGCTTGAACTCGGACTCGAAGCTCTCCAGGTCGGGATCGATCTCGTGCATCTGGAACCTATCGCGAGTCGCGTCGAGGGTCTTCAACCCCTCGCCCGTGATGTAGACGACGACCCGCTCCCCGGCTGCGATGTCCCCCCGCTCGGCGAGTTTCGCCAGCACGCCGACGGTCACGCCACCCGCCGTCTCGGTGAAGATCCCGGTCGTCTCGGCGAGGAGCTGGATGCCGTCGCGGATCTCGTCGTCGTCCACCGAGTCGATGGAGCCCGAGGTGCGCCGTGCCTGTTCGAGCGCGTAGGGGCCGTCGGCCGGATCGCCGATGGCGAGGCTCTTGGCGATCGTGTCGGGCTTCTGCGGCTTGCAGAGGTCCCAGCCTTCGGCGAAGGCCGTCGCCACCGGGCTGCAGCCCAGCGCCTGGGCGCCGTTGAAGGTCGGTTGCCCGCCCTCGACCAGCCCCAGGTCGAGCCACTCCTGGAAGCCGCGACCGACCTTGGTGAACAGCGAGCCGGAGGCGATCGGGCAGACGACCCGGTCCGGCAGCTCCCAGCCGAGCTGCTCGGCCGTCTCGTAGGCGAGGGTCTTGGAGCCCTCCGCGTAGTAGGGCCGAAGATTGACGTTGACGAACGCCCAGGGACGGGTTTCGGCCAGCTGGGTGCAGAGACGGTTCACGTCGTCGTAGCTGCCGCGGACGCCGACCAGGTTGGTTCCGTAGATGCCGGTCGCCAGCAGCTTCTGCTCCTCGAGGTTGGCGGGGACGAAGACGTAGGACTCGAGCCCGGCGGCGGCGGCGTGCGCGGCGACCGCGTTTGCGAGGTTGCCGGTCGAGGCGCAGGCGACAGTCTTGAAGCCGAGCTCGCGCGCCTTGGCGACCGCGACAGCGACCACTCGGTCCTTGAAGGAGTGGGTGGGATTGGCGGCGTCGTTCTTCACCCACAGCTCGGCGTCGAGCCCGAGCCGCTCGGCGAGCCGATCGGCCCGCAGCAGCGGCGTCAATCCGGGCTCGAGCGGGTCACCGGGACGACCGACGAACGGCAGGAAGTCGGAGTAGCGCCAGATTCCCTGCGAGCCGGCCTGGATGCGCCGCTTCGCCTCGGCCGCGTCGAGCCCCGAGAAGTCGTAGGCCACCTCCAGCGGGCCGAAGCAGTTCTCGCAGGCGAAGTGGGCGTCCAGCTCGTACGTCGCCCCGCACTCCTTACACCTCAGGTTCTCGATTGACATCCGATCGTCCTTCTCTTCGCCTTCAATGAAAAACCTCCGCCCTGTGGGGCAGAGGTCCGATCGGACATCCCCCACATCTTCCAGACTTCGAATCAGCCTGCTGGACTTGGCACCTCTCCCCGGACCGAAGGTCCGAGGTGGTTGCCGGGGCTTCAATGGGCCAGTCCCTCCACCCCTCTGGATGTGGCGCTTATGTTGGGTGGAAGCGTACCAGGGCAGGTCTCGTCAGGCCGCAGCGCGACTTGCCGTTTAACCTTGTGCCAACCATGACCGTCGCGACCGCCGAAACGATGAGCCAGACCGATGCCGAACCTCCCGAAGCCAAGGCTGCGGCGTGCCACGCGGCGCGGCGATCTGATCCCGGCCGCTGCTCAGGCTGAGCCGCAGGCCCCCAGCGTCGAGCAGATCGACTCCTCCGGCCTGCGCTGGGTGAACATCGAGCGCCCCGGCGGGCCGGAGCGGGCCTGGCTCGAGGAGAACTTCGAATTCCACGCCCTCGACCTGGAGGACGTCCTCTCGCGCAACCAGCGTCCCAAGATCGACGTCTACGACGACTACCTGTTCATCGTCCTCCACTTCCCGGTGTTCGACCCCGCCGTGGGGCGGCTCGGGACGGGCGAGCTCGACCTCTTCGTCGGCCCCGGCTACCTGGTGACGATCCCCAACCAGCCGTTGCAGCCGGTCGAGTACCTGTTCGAGAGCTGCCGCGCCCGGGAGGAGCTGCGTGAGCAGCTCTTCTCGCGCGGCTCGGGCTACCTCCTCTACCGCCTGGTCGACGACAGCTTCGACTACTGCTTCCCGATGCTGCGCAAGATCGGCAACAAGCTCGACGCGCTGGAGGACGAAATCTTCGAGGGGCGCTCCGAGGAGGTCGTCCGCGACATCTCCAACGTCAAGCAGGAGATCATCAACTTCCGCAAGGTGATCCGCCCCCAGCGGCCGGTGCTTCGCGACCTGGAGAAGGTCAAACAGCGCTACCTCGCCCCCGACCTCGACCTCGAGATCTACTTCGACGACATCGTCGACGCCCACGAGCGGATCTGGGACATGCTCGAGAACTACAAGGAGGTGGTCGAGGCGCTCGGAGAGACCAGCGAGTCGGTGCTCTCGCACCGCGTCAACGACATCCTCCGCGTCCTCACCTCGATCAGCGTCATCGTCCTTCCGCTGACCCTGATCGCCAGCTTCTTCGGCATGAACGTGGGGTTGCCGGGCGGAGGCGATCCCTCGGATGGGGCGACGCTGAGCTTCTGGGTGATCCTCGGCGTCATGCTGACTCTGTTCGGGGGGATGGTCCTGTACTTCCGCCGTCGCGGCTGGCTCTGACCAGGCGCCGGCTCCCTACTCATAGGATGCGGGCCAGTGGCCAATTTCCGGATCTGGGCGCCCTGGCGCCTCGCCTACGTGAAGGACGCGTCCAAGGACATCGAGGAGGAGTGCATCTTCTGCTCCAAGCCCGGAGCGGATGACGACGCGGCGAACCTGATCGTCCACCGCGGCGAGCGCTGCTTCGTGATCCTCAACCTCTTCCCGTACACGAACGGCCACCTGATGGTGGCGCCGTACGAGCACCTGGCCCGCATCCAGGACCTCGACGCGCCGACCGTGGCCGAGATGATGGCGCTGGCCCAGCGGGCGATGAGCCGCCTGGAGGAGGTCTACGAGCCGCACGGCTACAACGTCGGCTTCAACCAGGGACGCGTCGCCGGCGCCGGGGTCGAGCACCACATCCACCTCCACGTCGTGCCCCGCTGGGGCGGCGACACCAACTTCATGCCGGTGATCGCCGACACCAGGGTGATGCCGCAAACGCTGGAGCAGAGCTACGAGGCCCTGAAGGGAGCGTTTTGAGCGAGAAGGCCGTCCTCGCGCCGCCGGGCATCTTCAAGGCGTACGACATCCGGGGTCTCTACGGCTCGGAGATGGACGCGACGACCGCGATGGCGGTTGGCCGCGCCTTCATCCGCGTGCTCGCCGCCCTGCGCGACAAGCCGGCCGGGGAGCTGCGGGTCGGGCTCGGCCGCGACATGCGCCTCACCTCGCCGGAGATGGCGGCCGAGCTCCGCGACGGGATGATCTTCGAGGGCGCCACCGTGCTCGACGCCGGCATGGTGGCAACCGAGATGCTCTACCACCTGGTCGGCTCGCGGCAGCTCGACGGCGGCGCGATGGTCACCGCCTCGCACAACCCGAAGGCCTACACCGGCGTCAAGCTGGTCCGCGAGGGCGCCCTCGCGCTTTCCGGCGACGCCGGCATCGGCGAGGTCCGCAATGAGATCGAGGCGGGGCTCGGGCACGCCCCCGGCGGCGGCTCCTTCGAGGAGGTCGACATCTGGGACGAGTACCGCGCCCACGCCCTCTCCTTCATCGATCCGTCGTCGGTTCGGCCGATGGTGGTCGTGGTCGACGGCGGCAACGGAATGGCGGGGCCGATGGTCGGGCCGATCCTGCGCGGGCTCGGCCTCGAGCTCGAGGAGATGTACTTCGAGCCCGACGGCGAGTTCCCCGACCACGAGCCCAACCCGCTGCTCGAGGAGAACCGGCGGATGATCGTCGATCGTGTCCGCGCCAGCGGCGCCGACCTGGGAATCGCCTGGGACGGGGACGCCGACCGCTGCTTCTTCATCGACGGCAACGGCGAGTTCTGCGACGGCGACTTCGTCTGCGCCCTGCTGGCCCGCGCCGCGCTGGCCAAGAATCCCGGCGCGACGATCCTCTACGACCCGCGCTCCAGTCGGGCTGTGCCGGACCTGGTCGCCGCCGAGGGGGGGCGCTCCGCCCTCTCCAGGGTCGGGCACGCCTTCTTCAAGGAACGGATGCGCGAGGAGGAGGCGGTCTTCGGCGGCGAGGTCTCGGGCCACTACTATTTCCGCGATTTCTGGTGCGCCGACTCGGGGACGATCCCGGCGCTGCTGATGCTGGAGCTGATCTCGATGGACGAGCGCTCCCTGGCGGAGCTGATCTCGGAGTTCCGCTCCCGCTACTTCATCTCCGGCGAGATCAACTCCGAAGTCGACGATCAGGGCGCGAAGATGGAGGAGATCGCGGCCCGCTACTCCGACGGCGAGCTGACCCGCCTGGACGGGATCTCCGTCGACTACCCCGACTGGCACTTCAACGTCCGGCCCTCGAACACCGAGCCTCTGCTGCGCCTCAACCTCGAGTCGCTCGTCTCCCGTGAGGACATGGAGACGAAACGCGACGAGGTCCTGGGGTTGATTCGCGCGTGACCCTCACCCCCGAGCAGGCGCTGGAGCGCGCCGCTGAGGCCGGCATCCACTGTCTTCGCATCCCCACTCCCTTCGCCGTGGGGCGGGTCAATTGCTACCTGCTCGAGGACGAGCCGCTGACCCTGATCGACACCGGACCCAACTCGGGGAAGGCGCTCGACGAACTGCAACGGCAGCTCGGCGAGCGGGGGCACTCGATCGACGACCTCCAACTGGTGATCCTCACCCACCAGCACATCGACCACCTCGGCCTGGTCGAGATCATCGTCGAGCACTCGGGCGCCGAGGTGGCGGCGATCGGGGTCGCCGCGGAGCGGCTCGCCAACTTCGGCGAGGACTCCGAGCGCGAGGACCGCTTCGCGGTCGAGCTGATGCTCCGCAACGGAATCCCCGAGGAGGTCACCCACGCCCTGCAGAGCGTCTCGCGCAGCTTCCGCGGCTGGGGGGCTCGTGCGGAGGTGACTCGGCCGCTCGCAGACGGTGAGCGGATCGAGTTCCGGGACCGCACCCTCGAAGCCCTCCATCGCCCCGGCCACAGTCCCTCCGACACCGTCTTCTGGGACGAGCGGCGCCGCATCCTGATCGCCTCCGACCACCTGATCGCCCACATCTCCTCCAACCCCCTGCTCACGCCGCCGCTCGACGGCTCCTCGGAGCGCACCCAGGCGCTCGTCACCTACATCGACTCGCTGCGCAAGACGCGCGAGCTGCCGGCAGAGATCGTCCTCTCCGGGCACGGCGAGCCGATCACCGACCACGTCGCCCTGATCGACGACCGCCTCGCCAAGACCGAGCGCCGCAAGGAAAAGATCTACGGCCTGATCGCGGAGCGCCCTCGCAGCGGCTACGAGATAGCCCAGGCGCTGTGGGGCAACGTGGCGGTCACCCAGGCGTTCCTGACCCTCTCTGAGGTGATCGGGCACACCGATCTGCTGGTCAACGAAGGGCGGGTCCGCGAAGTAATGGAGGGGGAGGTGATCCGCTATGAGGCGGCCGGGTAGGCGCCCCGCCAAGAAACGGATGCTGATCATCGTCAACCCCTACGCGACGACGGTCTCGGACCGCCTCAAGAACCTCGTCGTCTACGCCCTGCAGGGCCGCTACGAGGTTGAGACCGTCTCGACCGAGGCGCAGAACCACGCAACCGAGATCGGGCGTGAGGTGCGCGATCACGGCTACGACATCGTCGTCGCCTTCGGCGGAGACGGCACGCTCAACGAGGTGGCCAACGGGCTCGCCGGCACCGACATCCCCGTCGGGATCCTGCCCGGCGGCTCGACCAATGTCGTCTGCCGCACACTGGGAATCCCCAACGACGTCGTCGACGCCACCGAGCACCTGCTCGCCCTGGCGGACGACTGGGCGCCGCGCAAGATCGACCTCGGGCTGGTCGACGACCGCCACTTCGTCTTCTCCTGCGGCGTCGGTATCGACGCCACCGTGGTCAGGCGCGTGGACGCGCATCCGCATCTGAAGTCGCGTGCCGGGCACTACTACTACACCTGGGCCGCGATCTCGGCCTTCTACCGCGAGTACCTGGTTAAACCCGTGAGGCTGCGGGTCGAGGTCGACGGGCAGACGGTCGAGGGAGTCACCGCGCTCACCCAGAACTCCGACCCCTTCACCTACTTCACCGATCACCCGATCCGGGTCTGCGAGGGCGTGAGGATCGACGACGGTGCCCTGGCCATGGGAGTGTTGAAACGCGCCGCGCAGCGCGACATCGTCACCCTGATCCCAAGGCTGTTCAGCGCCAAGCGCCCGGGGGCGCGCCACCGCCAGATCGAGCATTTCGAACACGTGACGGAGGCCACGGTGGCCTCGATCAGCAAATCGGGCGAGGGGCTGGTCCGCCCGTTCCCCGTACAGGTCGACGGCGACTACATCGGCGAACGGACCGAGATCGAGCTGGGGGTCGAACCCGCCGCGCTGACCGTCGTCGCCTAGCCGAATCAGCCCGTCGGGGTGATCCGGTGGGCGTCGAAGACCGACTCGACGTTGCGCAACCGGGAGATGCACTGCTTCAGCTGCTCGGGGTCGCCGACTTCGATCACGAAGGTGTTCTTCACCATCGGGTGCCTGGTCATGCAGTTCGCCTCGACGATGTTGATTCCCGCCTCCGTGAAGGTGCGCGAGAGGTCCTCGAGCAGGCGGGTTCGGTCGTAGGCGTCGATCTGAAGCTCGACCCTGTAGGTCGCCTCGTTTTCTCCGTCCCAGCTCACGTCGACGAATCGTTCCGGCGCCTTTTTCAGCGCCTTCAGGTTCTTGCAGTCGGTGCGGTGGATGGTGATCCCTCGGCCCAGTGAAACGTAGCCGGCGATCGCGTCGCCGGGCACGGGCCGACAGCACTTGGCAAGCCGCACCGCAACCTGGTCGGCCCCTTTGACCCGGATCCCGTAGTCGGAGGCGTCCTTTGTGCGGCGCGCCCTCTCGTCGTGGGCCTCGGTGCGCCCGAAGGGCTCCTGCTCCTCGACCGCCTCCCCAGTCTGGAGGCGCTGCATCACCTTCTTGGCGACGGCCTTGGTCGAGATCTTGCCCTGCCCGATCGCGATGTAGAACTCGGTCGCCTTGCGATACCCCATCTCGCGGATCACGTCGGCGAGCAGCGGGGACATCGCGATCTTCTGCATCGGCAGGCCGCGCTTGCGCAGCGCGTCCTCCAGCGCCTCGCGCCCGTTCCGCTCGGCGTCCTCGCGGCGTTCCTGCTTGAAGAAGGCACGGATCTTGTTGCGCGCCCGGCTTGTCCGCACCAGTTTCAGCCAGTCCCGTGAGGGGCCCCGCTTCTGGTTTGCGGTCAACACCTCGACGATGTCGCCCGAGCGCAGCTGGTAGTGCAACGGCACGATGCTGCCGTTCACCTTGGCGCCGACGCAGCGGTGGCCGACGTCGGTGTGGACCGCGTAGGCGAAGTCGAGGGGGGTCGAGCCGGCGGAGAGGTTCTTCACCTCGCCCTTGGGGGTGAAGACGAAGACTTCGTCCTCGAAAAGGTCGACCTTCAGCGACTCGAGGAACTCGGTCGGGTCCTGGTCCCCCTGCGCCTCGACCAGCTGGCGCAGCCAGGTCATCTTCTCGCGCCGCGGGTCGCCCGCCCCGCCCTCCTTGTAGGCGACGTGGGCGGCGACGCCGTACTCGGCCAGCTTGTGCATCTCGGTGGTGCGGATCTGGATCTCGAGCGGTTTGCCCTCGGGCCCGATCACGGTCGTGTGAAGCGCCTGGTACATGTTGGCTTTCGGCATCGCGACCCAGTCCTTGAAGCGGCCGGGTAGCGGCTTCCAGAGCGAGTGGATCACGCCGATCGCGCCGTAGCAGTCCTTGACCGAGCCGACGATCACCCGCATCGCGGTCAGGTCGAAGATCTCGTTGAACTCGCGACCCTTCTTGGTCATCTTCGTGTAGATCGAGTAGAAGTGCTTGGCGCGCCCTGAGATCTCGGCCTCGATGCCGACCTTCTTCAGCTCGCCGGCCAGGAAGGAACCCGCCTCGTTCACGTAGGTCTCGCGCTCGTCGCGCTGCTGAGCGACGAGCTGTTTGATCTCCTTGTACTTGCGCGGGTGCAGGGCGGCGAAGGCGAGGTCCTCGAGCTCCCATTTGATCGCATGGATCCCCAGCCGGTGGGCGAGGGGCGCGTAGATCTCCAGCGTCTCCCTCGCCTTCGCGAGCTGCTTCTGCTTGGACAGAGCGCCCAGAGTGCGCATGTGGTGGAGGCGGTCGGCCAGCTTGATCAGGATCACCCTGACGTCGGTGGCCATCGCGACCATCATCTTGCGGTAGTTCTCCGCCTGCCGCTCGTCGCGGCTCTCGAAGGTCATCCCGGTCAGCTTCGTGACCCCGTCGACGAGCTGGGTGATCTCCTCGCCGAACTCGCTGCGGATCTCCTCGAGGCTGGCGCTGGTGTCCTCGACCGTGTCGTGCAACAGCGCCGCGCAAAGCGTCTCTGTGTCGAGGCGCATGCGGGCGCAGATCTGGGCGACGCCGACCGGGTGAGTGATGAACTCGTCACCGGAGCGCCGCAGCTGGTCCGCGTGGCGGTCGCAGGCGAACTCGAAGGCACGGGTGACCGCCTCGCGGTCGATCTCGGGCGGCGAGTCGAACTCCTCAACCACCGCGAAGAGGTCCGCGAGTAGCTCCTTGTGCTCTAGGGCTGTTTGCGTCGTTCGAGGTATCTGAGCCCCTCCTGATGGTGAGCGCCGTACGCCGCGAAGGCGGTGGAGCGCTCCAGTTCGGTGCCCTTTGAGGATACGACCCGGACCTCCCCGTCGCCGCCGGCGGGCGTCCCCTGCACCAGTCCCAGCTCCTGCAGGACGCGGAAGCAGCGCGCCGCGGCCTCCGGGCTGCGTCGGAACCGCTCCTGCCCGCGCAGGGCGGCGCGCAACCGCTCACCCGACGCCGCGCCCTCCTCGCGCAGGTCCCGGAAGAACGCGATCAGGGTCTCGCGGCGTGCGAAGTGCTCAGCCAGCATCGAGCGGGCGAAGCGCCACTCGGCCTCGCCCCAGGCGCGGTGAAGGTAGCCCCCCGCGTCGGCCGGCAGCGAGGCGAGCGCCTCGAGGTGCCCGAAGCTGGGTGGATCGACCAGGACGACGTGCTCGTGGTGACGGGCCAGCTCGGGCTCCGCCTCGAGTTCGAACCCATCGGCCAGGCGCACGCCCGGGCCGGCCAGGGGGGCGCGACGCCCGGCGTCGGCGACGATCGCCAGGACCGGACCCCCGCCACTCGAGACGAGCTCGCCGATCACCGCGGCCGGGGCGCATAGCGGCCGCACTTCGACCCGCCCCCGGCTGTGTTCGCCCGTCTTCGGGCCGTCCGCGGAAAACGACGAGCTGGGCTCGATGGCATCCGCCGGGGGGCGTTCCAGCTCGGCCTCGAAGCGCCGCCACCAGGTGGTGCTGGCCTCGTCGGCGCCCCGGAGCGGCGAGCGCGGGTAGAGCTCGCGGAGGACGATCTGCGGCTCGACCGAGCCATTCCAGCGGTTGACCTCGAGGCGGACCGCGGCGTCCACCGTGTCCTCCTCCCCCACTCCGAGGCTGGGCCGGCCGAAGGCGACGCCGAGCGCGCGGTGGGAGCCGCTGTGCAGGCTGAAGCGGGCGTGCTTGCCCTCCCCGATGGCCCGCACGTCGCGCACCCGCGCGGAGGGGACGAGCAGCCGCACGCCGGGATTCCCCATCCCGAAGGGGCGAAGCCGCTCCAGCTCCTCGGCGAGGTCGAGGCCGAGGCCGGCACCGCCGACGATCGCGTCGATCCGCTCGGTGCGCACCAGGTCCTCTGGACCGAGCTCTTCGGCCGCATGCGCCGCGAACGCCTCCCGGAAGGCCTCCAGGTCCTTGGCGCGAAGCTCCAGGCCGGCGGCGGCGCGGTGTCCGCCGAATCGCAGCAGGTGCTGGGAGCAGGCCTCGAGCCCGGCCAGCAGGTCGAAGCCGGCGATGCTCCGGCCCGAGCCGCGGCCTCCTCCCTCCCCGTCGAGCGCGATGACCCCGGCCGGCCGGTGGTGCCGCTCGACCAGCCGCGAGGCGACGATCCCGATCACACCGGGGTGCCAGCCCTCCCCGGCCAGGACCAACCCGGGGGCCTCGCGCAGCCGATCGGGAAGCAGGCGGAGCGCGGCCTCGGCGGCGGCGTCCACCTGGCGCTCGGCCGCCCTCCGCTCGGCGTTCGCCCGGCTCAGCTCCGCCGCGATCTGGTCGGCGCGGGCCCGATCGGGGGTGAGGAACAACTCGACTCCTGCATCGGCCCTGTAGAGCCGCCCGGCAGCGTTGATCCGCGGCGCCAGCCGAAACGCCAGATCCCCCTCGTCGACACTCGTCGGCTCACAGCTCGCCGCATCCAGCAGGGCTCGAATCCCTGGCCTCCTGGCGCGACGAATCTCAGCCAGCCCGTGCTTCACCAACGACCGGTTCTCCCCCACGAGCGGCACCATGTCCGCGACGGTCGCCAATGCGACCAGATCGAGGTCGGCGTCCGGCGCGGGATCCCCGGGCGCGACTTCGCGCGGAGTTCCCGGAGACCCCGCGCCGGACGCCCATCCGCCCCCGTCGAATGCCGCCCCTCGCAGAGCGCTGGCGAGTTTGGCAGCCACGGCAGTGCCGCAGAGATCCTCGAAGGGATAGTCGTCGAGCGCTGGATGAAGGATCGGGCAGTCCGGCAACTCGTCCCCGGGCTGGTGGTGGTCGGTGACGACGACCTCCATGCCCAGGGAGCGGGCGAGGGCCACCTCCGCGACCGAGGTCACACCGCAGTCCACGGTGACGATCAGCGAGGTCCCACGCTCGGCAAGCTTCCGGATGTTCTCCTCGCTGAGGCCGTAGCCGTCGGCGATCCGGTCGGGGATCAGCCAGTCGCAATCCGCGCCCACCTCCCGCAGCGCTCCCACCAGCACCGCGGTGGCGCAGACGCCGTCCACGTCGAAGTCCCCGTGGACCGTGATCCGCCGCTCCTCCCGGATCGCGGCCAGGATCCTCTCGGTGGCTGCTCCCATCGAGGCGAACGCCCCGGGCGGGTGCGACTCCTCTGCGTCCAGGAAGCGGCGGGCCTGCTCAGGGGTCCGGTAGCCGCGCCGGACCAGGGTGATCGCGACCGGCTCGCTCAGCCGCAGCGCCTCGGCCACCGCGCGTGCCTCGCGGTAGTCATAGGGGTCTGCCCGATACGCGCTGACGTTCTCGGCCACGCCACCACGCTAGGTATCGCCCCGGCTGGAAATTTCGATAGCAGAGGGCGGAAGTAGCGGTGCGGCGGACCGCGCTAGGACTCGGGAAGCGGCTCCTCGGCGCGAACCCCGATCACCCAGACCACCGCGAGGCCGATCAGGGTGCCCGGGATCGCCATCAGCGCGGTGAGGAGGTCGGTCTCGCCGATCCCCCTGCCAGCCGCGGTCTGGATGATCGCTCCGAAGACAACGGCGCCTGTGGCCGAGCCGACCAGCGCGCCCACGATGCCCTGCCAGAAGCGATCCGGCAGGAAGACGGTGAAGTGCCAGAGGGCGAGCCCCATCGTGAACCAGACGACGACCGCCATCAGATCGTCTCCTTCATGGCCGCGGGCGTCATCCAGGTGTGCGGGGTCGTGGAGTTGGCCATCTTTATCGGTTCCTCCCGTGCTTGCGCCGCTGACGGCGTCGTTCGCGCCGGCGGGCGTTGCGTTCACGTCGTTCGAGCGCGGCCGGGTCGGCCGGCGGCGGCTCGCCCTTGGCGGCGGGGTCACCACCGTCGCCGGCCACCGAGTCCACCGTGGCGACGGCTCCCGTGCGAGGCCGGGAGTCGGCCTGGGCAGCCAGCGCCTCCTCCAGTTCCGCGTCGGACTCCTCTTCTTCGCCCAGCCGCGCCAGCGCCACCTCGTCGGCGAAGGCGGGAACCGCTCCATCGGCCGCGGCGATCCGCTCTCGCCGCCGGATGAAGCTCGGCTCGCGTTCCTTCCAGGCAGTGAGGACCGGGGCCGCGATGAAGATCGAGGAGTAGGTACCCGAGAAGATCCCGACCATCATCGCGAAGGCGAAGTCCTGCAGGGTTGCGCCACCGAAGATCAGCAGCACCGTGACCAGGAAGACCGCAGAGAGGCCCGTGATGAGCGAACGGGTCAGGACCTCGCTCATCGAGCGGTTGACGATCTGCGAGAAGGCTGCGCGCGGCATCCTCGGCACGTTCTCGCGGATCCGGTCGAAGACGATCACGCAGTCGTATAACGAGTATCCGAGAATGGTCAGCAGGGCGGCGACGGTCGCGCTCGTCACCTCTTTGTCGGCGAGCGAATAGACCCCGGCCGTGATCAGGATGTCGTGCGCCAGCGCGATCAGCACGGGAATCGCGTACTTGGCCTCGAACCGGAAGGCGACGTAGGCGGAGATCAGCAGCAGCGAGAAGATGATCGCGAGCACCGCGCTGCGGGCGACCTGCTCACCGAAGGTCGGCCCGACGCTGGTGTTTTCGAAGCTGCCCTCCTGGACGCCGAAGTTCTCCTCGAACGCGTTCCGCACCTCCGCCACCCCGCCCGGCTGCAACTCCTCGGCCTGGACCTGGAACCCGGCGCCGAAGGCGTCGTTCTCGGTTTCCTGTATCTCGGCGTCTCCCAGGCCCTCGGTCTCGAGCACGTCCCGCACCCCTTCGACCGAGACACTCTGCTCGGGGGCGAACTTGAGGCGGGTCCCCGACTCGAAATCGATCCCCAGATTGAGCTGGCTGATCGCGAGAGAGAGCGCCCCGATCACCAGAATCGCCCCCGAGATCGAGAAGAACCATTTGCTGGCGCCGACGAAGTCGAAGCGCCATCTCACCCGCTGCTCCCCGGCTCCCAGAAAGCGCGGCGAGTTGAGCACGCGGCCGCGACCGAAGATGCCGAGGAAGGCCTGAGTGAAGACGACGGCGGTGAACAGGGAGACGAGGGTCCCGACGCCCAATGTGAAGGCGAAGCCTTTGACCCCGGCGGTCGCCAGCACGAAGAGGATGAACGCGGTCAGCAGGGTGATCACGTTTGCGTCGATGATCGTCGCGATCCCTTTGCGGTAGCCGACCGCGATCGCCTGGGAGAGGCTGCGCCCGGCGCGCGCCTCCTCCTTGATCCGCTCGAAGATGACGATATTGGAGTCGGCGGCGACGCCGATCGTAAGGATCAGCCCCGCGATTCCCGGCAGGGTCATCGTGATCGGAATCAGTTTGATCAGCGCGAAGAAGAAGAGCGCGTAGACGGCGAGGCCGAGGGTCGCCACCACGCCGAGGAAGCGGTAGTAGGCGATCAGGAAGAGGATCACCAGGATCAGCCCGATGACTCCCGCTTTGAGGCCCTCGTCCAGCGCCTGTTCGCCGAGGGTCGCCGAGACCTCGCTCTGGCTGATCAGCTTCAGGTTGATCGGCAGGGCGCCGATCTGCAGGAACGTCGCCAGGTCCTGCGCTTCCTGGATGTTGGTGAAGCCGCCGGAGATCTGGGCGCCGGTGCGCCCGTCGATCCCGTCGGGGTTCTCGGAGAAGTTGATCAGCGGCCGCGTCTTCACCTCGTTGTCGAGGACGACCGCGAAGCGCCCGGAAAGCTGTTCGGCCTGTTCGCGGGAGACGGGCCCGATCGCCCGCGCCTGGCCGCGCTGGGCGATCTGCCGGGTAACCTCCTGGAACGCCTCTCGCCCCTCCCCGGTGAAGTTGAAGGTGACGTTCGGCTGCTGGAATTCGTCGAGTTCCTGCTGGGGGTCCTTTATGTCTTTGCCCGACAGCGCCGGGTTGTCTTTGAGCGCGTACCAGCCAGGCGCCGCGTCCTCGATCACGGCGCCGTTGGGATCGGAGGGCAGCTCGGAGACGACGATCGTCCCCGGCGGCACTTTGATCACGGTGCCCTGACGGGAGCGTTCGGCGCCGGTCGCCGTGATGAAGAGCGATTCCCGGGAGGACTCGGGGCCGGCGATCAGCTCGTGCTCCTTGTCGCTGGAGAACAGGTAGAAGCGGGGACGGTTGGTCGAGCAGTTCGAGCAGTCGGGGACCGGCTCCTGTTCGGAGGCGAGCTTGACTGCGGCGTAGGCCGTTGGGAAAGCGCCCGAGAAGATCAGCTGCCGGTTTTCCTGTTTGTTGGGGTCGCGCCCGGCCTCCCTCCATTCTTTGTTGGCTTCCTGGACCGCCGCGTTGGGCGGCTGCTGGGCCGGGTTGCCGCCGATCACCCGCTCGGGCCCGATCAGGTTCGGTTCCCAGTCGTAGAAGTACAGCTGCGCCGTGGTGCCGACCTGGCTGATCGCCCGCTCGGCGTTGGTCACGTCGGGCAGGGCGACCGAGATCTCCTGCGTGCCGAGCCGGGACACCTCGGGCTCGGCGACGCCGAGCCTGTCGATCCGCTCGCGGATGATCTCGATCGAGCGTTCGATGTCGTCGCCGCTGACCGTTTCCACCTGCCCGGTCGGCGTGCCCTGGTAGATCAGTTCGACCCCGCCCTTCAGGTCGAGGCCGAGCCGGGTCGGCTTGCTGGCGATGACCAGCCCGGAGACGACGATCAGGCCGAGGACGAAGAGGAGGATGAAGAGGTTGCCGCGGCGCCGTCCCATCGGCTCAGCTCTCCGGCGTGAGGACGATCAGCAGCCCGCCGTCGTCGTCGTAGGCGGGGAAGACGTCGGCGACCGCTTCCGCCGGGATGTCTCCCTCGGCCTTGACGGCGACCTTTTTGCCGAGCGAGCGCACGCCCCACTCCAGCGATGTGTCGATCGGGTCGGCGCTCCCGCCGTTACCCTCGGCATCCTCGTCGGCGTCGCCCTCTCCCAGCCACTGGAGGCCGAGGACTTCCTTGACCGGGCGGCCGATCACGTCTTCGTCGGTGAGGCCGGTCAGCTCGAAGCTGCCGCGGCCGGCGTCGATCACCCGGCCCTCGTTGTCGCAGACGAAGAAGGCGGCGTTCGGGGCGGGGTAATAATCATCGAGCAGCTCGAAGACGAAGCCGAAGCCACACTTGGAGCACCCCTTCGGGCGCGTGCTGAAGCCGGCCGTGCGGTCGGCGCTCAGCTCCCTGTTCCCACAGTTCGGGCAGATGAAGAACGGCATGCCCCCCACAGGCTACTCAGAAGAGGCTTCTAGCTCCCTCGGGAGCGGGGATCCCCAGGTGCTGGTAGGCCCTCTCGGTGAGGACCCGTCCGCGAGGGGTGCGCTTGAGCAAGCCCTGCTGGAGCAGGTAGGGCTCGAGCACGTCCTCGATCGTGTCCTGCTCCTCGCCGATCGCGACGGCCAGGGTCGAGAGGCCGACCGGTCCACCGGCGAACTTGTGGGCGACCGTCTCCAGCAGCCCGCGGTCGCTGCGATCGAGGCCGCCGGCATCGACCTCCAGCATCTCCAGCGCGGCCGTCGCCACCTCGGCGTCGATCGGCCCCCGTTCCTTCACCTGGGCGAAGTCGCGAACGCGTTTGAGCAGCCGGTTCGCCACCCGCGGGGTGCCGCGCGAGCGAGCGGCGATCGCCCGTGCGCCCTCCTCGTCGATCTCGACCTCCAGGATCCGCGCCGAGCGACGGACGATATCCGCCAGGTGGTCGGACTCGTAATGCTCGAGCCGGTGACAGACGCCGAAGCGGTCCCGGAGCGGCGTGGTCAGCAGGCCGGCGCGGGTCGTCGCCCCGATCAGCGTGAAGGGGGGAAGCGGCAGGGTCACCGTGCGGGCCCCCGCCCCCTGCCCCAGCACGACGGGCAGCTCGCCGTCCTCCATCGCCGGGTAGAGCGTCTCCTCGACGGCGCGGCCGAGCCGGTGGATCTCGTCGACGAAGAAGACGCTGCCCGGCTCCAGGGCGGTGAGGAAGGAGGCCACGTCTGCCTTGCGCTCCAGGGCCGGGCCGGCGGTGCCGACCAGCGGCACCTGCATCTCGGCGGCGACGATGTGGGCGAGCGAGGTCTTGCCGAGGCCGGGCGGTCCGGCGAGGAGGACGTGGTCGAGCGGCTCCTCGCGCCCCCGCGCCGCCTCGATGAAGATCGAGAGCTGCTCGGTCACCTGCTGCTGGTTGACGAAGTCGGCGAGCCGGCGGGGCCGCAGCGAGCGGTCCAGCTCCTCGTCCGGCGCGTCGGCGCGGGCGTCGTGCACGCGAATCTCGTCCGTGTCGACGCCCGGGGTGCGTATGCGCTTCTGGCTCATGGCTATGCCGCCTTGCCCGTCCCCGCCCTGCGCAAGGCGCCGGCGATCAGCTCCTCGGCGTCCTCGCCCTCGACCCCATCCAGAAGTCTCTCGGCCTCCAGCGGCGCGTAGCCCAGGTTGACCAGGCCGTCGCGAGCCAGGGCACGCCCGTCGCCGCCCTCAACGGTGCCCGAGATCTCCTCCTCCAGCGCCCCGGCGACCTTCTCGCGCAACTCGACGATGATCCGCTCCGCGGTTCGCTTGCCGATCCCGGGCACGGCCTGAAAGCGCTTCGCGTCGCCGCTGGCGATCGCGCGCAGCAGCTCGCGAGCCGGGCCGCCCGAGAGGGCGGCGATCGCCACCTTCGGGCCGACCCCGCTGACCGAGGTCAGCGCGCCGAACAGCTCGCGCTCCTCCTCGGAGGCGAAGCCGTAGAGGGAGAGCGAATCCTCGCGGGAGACCAGCTCGGCGTGCAGGAACACCTCACGGCCGGTTGCCGGGACCGCCCTCAGCGTCTCCGCCGAGATATTGAGCCGGTAGCCGACGCCGCCGGTGTCGATCACGACGTGGTCGGGCCGGCGCACCAGCACCTCGCCCCGCACCGCGGCGATCATCCGGCCGCCCGTTCTCCGGCCACCTCGATCGCGTCCCTGCGCCCCGCTCCGCCGCCGTGGCAGATGGCAACGGCGAGGGCGTCGGCGGCGTGGTCGGGCGCGGGCGGCTCCGGGAGCCCGAGCAGGGTTCCGACCATCCGCTGTACCTGCCGCTTGCCGGCGGCGCCCGATCCGCAGACGGCCATCTTGATCGCCTGCGGCGTGTAGGCAAAGCAGCGCACCCCGTGCTGGGCCGCCGCCAGCATCGCGACCCCGCTGGCCTGGCCGACCGCCATCGCCGAGCGCACGTTCTTGCCGAAGTAGAGGTCCTCGATCGCCAGGGCGGCCGGCTCGTGCCAGGCGATCAGCTCCTTCAGCTGCCCGTAGATCCGCTCGAGGCGGCGCTCGATCGCCAGGTCAGCAGAGGTCTGGATCACCCCTCCATCGAGAGCGACCATGCGGCTTCCCTCGACGCGGACGACCCCGAAGCCGAGGTTGGCGGCGCCCGGGTCGATTCCGATCACCACTTGCATGGGTACTGATTCTGGAAAAGACCCCGGACGCCTTCAATGCAGCTCCGCAGCGATCGCCGCGTGGACGGGAGGGGCCGATGCCTCTACCCGCGAGCGGCGTTACCCGAAGGGCTAGCGAGCGGGAGAGGCGTCGGCCCCTCCCCCTTCCTCATGCCGCGAGCTTCTGCAACACCTCGTCCGGAATGTCGAAGTTGGCGTGGACCTCGCCGACGTCGTCGTGCTCTTCGAGGGCCTCGATCAGGTTGAGCAGCGACTTGGCGTCGTTTCCCTTCACCTCGACTGTGCTCTTCGGCTCCATTGAGATCTCCGAGGAGGCGATCTCGACCCCGGCCGACCCCAGCGCCGCGCGCACGGTGCCCAGGTCGCTCGGGTCGCAGAGGACCCGCAGCAACTCGCCCTCCTCGCTCACGTCCTCGGCGCCGGCGTCGATCGCGGGGATCAGGTCCTCTTCGCTGTAGCGATCGCCGTCGACCGAGATCACTCCGCGTTTCTCGAAGATCCAGGCGACCGACCCGGGCTCGCCGAGGCTGCCGTGATGCTTGGTGAAGGCGTGGCGGACCTCGGCGCTGGTGCGGTTCCGGTTATCGGTCAGGGCGTCGACGAGGATCGCCGCGCCACCCGGGCCGTAGCCCTCGAAGACGATCTGCTCGATCGCCGTGGCCTCGGGCCCGACGCCGACGCCCCGGTCGATCGCCCGCTGGATGTTTTCCTTCGGCATCGAGGCGTCGCGAGCCTTCTGGATCGCCGTGGCAAGCGCCGGGTTGCCGTCCGGATCGCCGCCGCCGTCACGCGCCGCGACGGTGATCGCGCGCGCCAGCTTGGTGAAGAGCTTGCCCCGTTTGGCGTCGGCCGCACCCTTCTTGTGTTTGATCGAGGACCACTTCGAATGCCCGGACATGGTTTGTCATTCTATGAATTGGGATGGGACCTCAGACAGCAACTCCCGCCCCCACGACCGCCGCAAGGGGCATCGCAGCGAGCGTCATCTTTCTCGGCATGCTGCTCGCCGCCCTCGCCCTATGGACCGCGATCCCGCTCGGTTGGGTCTACATCGGCTCCAAGGTCTCCGATACCCAGTTCCCCAGCAGCGGCCCCTACGCGGTGGTCGCGGTGGGGATCATCGTCAGCGTCCTTCTCGACGCCTGGCTGATCGGCCGGCTCAACGCCCTGTACATGCGAATCACCGGTACGAACCGGCTCGCGCCGATGCGCCCCAACTGGCTGAAAAGCATGCGCGACACCTCGGCTTCCCCCGGGACGACGACGGTCGTCGAGGCGGTGCTGATCGCCTCGGTGCTGGTCGCCGGGCTCGTCTTCATCGCCTGGTTCTTCCTCTGGGCCGGCTCCCCGCTACCGGATCAGTAGTCAGACCACGAATTTGCCGTCGACCTGGAGGTCCTCGCCGTCGACGACGATCCTGCCCCCGAGCCGCAGGTCGCAGACGAGATCGGTGTGGACCGCCGACTCGTTGACCCCGCCCGACTCCGGATAGCTCTTCCCGACCGCCATGTGGACCGTGCCGCCGATCTTCTCGTCGAGCAGCACCTCGCGGGTGCCGCGATCGATCGCGTAGTTGGTCCCGATCCCCAGCTCGCCGAGGCGGCGAGCACCCTCGTCGGTGTCGAGCAGCTCGACCAGGAACTCCTCGCCCCGCTCGGCCGTGGCATCGACCACCCTCCCCCCCTCGAAGCGCAGCCGGACCCCCGAGACCTCGCGGCCGCCGATCGTCGCCGGCAGGTGGAAGGTCACCTCTCCCTCCACCGAGTCCTCGACCGGTCCCGTGAAGAACTCGCCGTCCGGCATGTTGTGCTCGCCGTCGCAGGGGATGAACCGGCGCCCCGCGATCCCCAGCTTGATGTCGGTGCCCGGGCCGGTCACCCGCACCTCCTCGCGGCCCTCGATCCACTCGGCGAGCCGCTTCGTCTCCTCGGAAGCGCGCTTCCAGGCGGTTAGCGGGTCGTCGTCGTCCGCGAGGCAGGCGCCGTAGTAGAAGTCTTCGTAGTCGGCGAGGCTCATCTCGGCCTCCGCGGCGTATGCGTTGGTCGGGAAGAGCGTGTAGACCCAGCGGAACTCGCCTTTCGCGCTGCGCTCCATTGCCCGGCCCATCAGCTCCCCGGTGGCAGCCTGGCGCTTCGTCTGGCGCTCGGGCGGTATCGCCGAGAGCTCCCGTGTGTTGCTGCTGGCGCCGACCGCGATACGCACGTCGGCGTTGTCGATCAGCCATTCGGAGGTCGGCGAGATCCATTCGAGCTGCGCGTCGCTCGCGTGCCTGTAGTAGGCGACGGACTGCCCGTCGAGCGAGACGTTGAGGATCGGGTTGGCGTCCGCCTCGAGCACCCGCTGGTAGACCGCCATCAGCAGCGGGGCGGCCGCGCTCTCCCCGTCGATCGAGACGACCTCCCCCTCCTTCACCCTGGTCGAGTAGCCGACCAGGATCTCTGCCAGGTTCTCCGCCCTCGGGTCTCTCACCGCTCCGCCTCCTCCCGGGCGAAGCTGCCATTGATGCTCGCGCTTCGCCCGCTCGCGTTCCTCATAACCGGAAATCTCCCTCACGCGCTCCGCGCTCGCGTCGCACGCCCGTCGTCATCGCCATGAAAAGCGCGTGCAGGCGCGGGTCGTCGGTCAGCTCCGGATGGAACGCGCAGGCGAGCACCCTTCCCTCTCGGACCGCGACCGGGTGCCCCTCGTAGGAGGCAAGCACCTCGACGCCCGGGCCATGCCGCTCCACCCAAGGGGCGCGGATGAACACCGCCCGCAGCGGCTCGTCCCCGATCCCCTCCACCTCGAGGTCGGCCTCGAAGCTCTGAAGCTGCCGGCCGAACGCGTTGCGCGCGGCGGTCGCGTCGAGCAGGCCGAGGTGGGCATCGTCGCAGACGATCAGACCGGCGCAGGTGCCGAACACGGTCCCTCCCGACTCCCAATGCTCGCGAATGGCCTGCTCCAGACCTGCGGACTCGATGCCCATCGAGATCGTCGTGCTCTCGCCCCCGGGGATGACCAACCCGTCCAGTCCGGCGAGCTGACCGGGCACCCGGACCTC
>DASUUD010000277.1:0-16074 GCA_036374255.1 Solirubrobacterales bacterium
GCACGCCGTGCGCAGCGCCTACGACGCGATGTTCGCCTTCGGCGTGGAAGAGCCCGAGTACAGCCGGCTCGGCGCGGTGGAGATGTACGCGGCGGGCAAACGGGCGCTGCAGACCAGGGACACGATCATGGAGGGCCTCGAGGCACTGCTGGGGCCGGGGTATGAAATCGCTCCGGAGGCGCCTCCGATCGCCGCCGAGGCGATCGGGGGGGCGATCTACGCCCTGGTCTACGACCTGGTCAAGTCGAGGGGGCCGGAGAACCTCCCCGAACTGGTGCCGATGGCCACCTACATGACCCTCGCCCCCTTCCTCGGCGCCGAGGAAGCCTACGAGCTGGCCGCCGGGGCCAACAACAGCAGCAAACGCTGAGCCGGAACCGCCGGCCCGGCCCCTACGCGCCGAGGGCCCTGCGCGCCGCTGCCTCGTCGATTCCCTCCACCCGCAGCAGCTTGATCCGCGCCTTCTCGCCGCGCACCACCTTCACCCGCGAGGGCGCCACGCCAAGGCGCTTGGCGACAAGCTTGCAGAGCGCCCGGTTTGCCTTGCCGTCGACCGGCGCCGCCGTGACGCGCGCCTGGAGAATCCCCTCCCTGGCCCCCTGCAACTCGTCACGGCTGGCGCGTGGGCTGAGGCGGACCTCGATCTGCGTGAAGTCGGCCATCGCCGAGACGCTCAGAGCCCGGCCGCCTCGGCGAGCAGGTCGACCTGCTCGGGCTCTGCGGACGAGGGGAAGAAGATCAGCTCGTCGCAGCCCGCCTCCTCGTAGGCCCGCAGGTACTCACGCACCGCGTCGGCGTCCTTGGCGGCCCCGGAGACGATCATGCCCGCCACCTCCTCTCCCAGCCAGGCGTAGTAGTCGCCGAGGCCCGTCTCGGCCTCCTGCTCCGCCCGCTCCCCGAGCGAGAAGTAGGCGAGCCCCATGATGTGCGGCTCCTCCTTGCGCCCGGCCTCCTCCCATGCGGCCCTCGCCTTCTCCGCCATCCCGGCGAATTCCTCGGGGCCCGAGCCGCCGGCCATCCAGCCGTCGCCGAAGCGCGCCGCACGGGCGAATGAGACGTCGGCGTGCCCACCGACGATCAGCCTCGGCGAGCCGGCGGCGTCGGGTCCGATTCGCTCGTCGTCCCAGGCCCGCCGGACCTCGGCCAGCATCTCGTCGAGCCGCCGCCCCCTGCCCCGCGTCTCCATGCCACTCTCCGAGTAGTCGTCATAGCGGGCCCCGAGCCCGATCCCGAAGGTGAAGCGGCCGCCCGACAGTGCGTGCACGCTGAGCGCCTGCTTCGCCAGCGCCAGCGCATTGGGGCGAAGCGGAGCGAGCAGGACAGTGGTGGCGAGGCCGATCCGCGAGGTCACTGCCCCGGCCGCTGCCAGCGCGGTCAGCGGCTCGTAGCTGTCGTAGACGAGGCGATCGATCGTGCCCAGCTTCGAGAATCCCCGAGCCTCGCCGCGCCGCGCCCACTCGAGGAGCTGCTCACCCCTCGTGCCTCGAATCGCGTTTGGAAGTCCGATCCCGACGTCCATCCGTGCCTCCTAGCTGCGAATTGGCATCGCCGGCCAGACTAGCCAACGGCGGCCGTCGCTCCGGCGGCCGCGAGCGGAATGCGCATTCATGCGCGGCGAGGTGCGAACGGATAGATTGAGCGCCGTGGATGAGGCCGACGGCATCGAGGCGCTCACCGAGACGATCGGCCGCTACAACGAGGCCTGGAACGCGCACGACGTCGACGCGATCGTCGCCATGCACGCGCCCGACATGGTCTTCGCCAACCACACCGCGGGGGAGTCGGCGACCGGCGAGGAGGTCCGTTCGCACATCGCCGCGATCTTCGAGACCTGGCCGGACCTGCGCTTCGAGACGCGGCGGCTCTACGTGCGGGAGGGCCTGGTCGTGCAGGAGTGGACGGCGACGGCGACCCACACCAACACGATGCGGCGCGGGGACCTCGAGGCGCCGCCTACCGGCCGCACGGTGAGCTGGGACGGCATCGACTCGATTCCCTTCGAGAACGGCCTGGTGAAGCGCAAGGATGTCTACTCGGACTCGGTCTCGATCCTGCGACAGGTGGGTCTGCTCGACTGAGGTTGGAAGAGCGAGCGCGCCACGCGCTGGCACACTGGATCTACCGGGAGATCGGCGACTGGAAGGGGCGCAAACGGGCGAACCGGCTGCGCAGCAGGGCCGGCCAGGCGCGGGGGCGGCGGGCCGCGGTGAGCGCGATCGGCGCCGAGTCGAAATAGGAGATGCGCTCGCTGGCGAGGCCGTCCTCGCCGAGCACGAAGCGATCGACCGCGTCCCAGGAGATCGGCCCACCTCCCGCGGTGCCGTTGAGGGTGAACTCGATCAGCACGCCGTCCTCGGTCGCTCCCCAGCGGTGGACCTCGCCGCGCAGGTCGGGGATCAGCTCGAACAGGCGGGCGAAGGAGCGCCTGCCCTCCTCGAGCGTGTGCGTGGTCGGCGTCATCGGCGCGACCAGCCGCACCCGCTCGGCGAGCACCGTGTCCAGTCGCTCCGGGGCGGGGTCGGCCCAGAACTCCGCGAAGCGGTGGGCGAAGTCGGCGGCGGCCCTCGCGCCGCCCGGAGACGCGGCGCTCACCGCTCGGCCTCCGCCAGCACCCGATCGATCGTGTCGCGCGCGTACTCGAAGACCCGCCTATCGCCGGACAGCCGGTAGCGGGAGTTCGCGCCCATCACGACCGCGTACAGCTCGAAGGCGACGCGATCGGGGTCCGCGATGCCCGCGGTGCCCGCCTGGCGGCGCAGCTCGGCCAGCCAGGCCTCCACCGCGGCGGCGATCGCGTCGCGCACGGGCCCGGGACGATCGTCGTACTCGGCCGAAGTCGAGGCCCAGAAGCAGCCGCCGGAGTAGCCGGATTCCAGGTGGGCCAGGTAGGCGTCGGCCATCGCCCGCAGGCGCGGCGCCCCGTCGGGCGCCCCCAGAGCCGGTTCGATCACCGTGCGGCTGTAGCGCTGCACCGCGGCGTCGATCGTCGCCAGCTGCAGCTCCTGCTTGGAGCCGAAGTGGGCGAAGAGACCGCTCTTGCTCATCTCCAGCTCGCTGGCCAGGCGGCCGATGGTGAGGCCCTCCAGCCCCTCGGAGGAGGCGAGGTCGACGGCGCGATCGAGGATCGCCGCGCGCGTCCCGGCGCCCCTGCCGCGTGCTGCCGCGGGGATGGCCCGGATCTCGCCTTGCCCTGAGGCGCTCATTCGAACCACCCTACAAAAAGCACGAACGTTCGTGCCTATCGGTTAGGATCGCGCCCGGAAACGCCGCCAAACTTCCAAGAGGAGCGCGATGAGCAACTACACGGTGAAGAGGATCGACGAGATGGAGGCGGTCTACCTGGGCGCCTTCAAGCGCGCCCGCGCCGAGCTGGGCGTCGAGTCGTTCGGGATGGGGATCATCGATCTGCCTCCTGAGTTCGAGCACTATCCCGAGCACGATCATGCGAGGGATGGCCAGGAGGAGGTCTTCCTGGCGCTGCGCGGCGGGGGCGAGATCGAGATCGACGGGGAGCGCTTCCCGCTCGACGCCGAGCACATCGCGCGAGTGGGCCCGGGGGTCAAGCGCAAGATCTGGCCCGGGCCCGACGGGGTCCGGCTCCTCGCGCTCGGTGGGGTCCCCGGCTCGACCTATGAGGCACCCGACGTCTCGAAGCTGGGCGAACCCGACCCGATGGCGAGATAGGCTCACCGGCGGTGAGACGCCTCCCGTTTCTCCTCCCAGCGTTCATCGCCCTCCTGCTCGCGGCGGCGCCGGCGGGCGCCCAGCCGGTCGGCAGCGAGTCCGAGGAGGCCGTCGTCGTCATCAACGGCGACGTGGCGGTCGAGCGCGGAGAGGTGGTCGAGGGCGTCTTCATCGTCAACGGCGATGCCCGCATCGGCGGACGCGTGGACGGCGACGTCCTCCTCGTCGCCGGCGATGCCCTGGTGAGCGGGCGGATCGACGGCAACCTGGTGACGCTCGCCGGCCGCGCCCGGTTGCTGCCGAACGCCGGCGTCGGCGGCGACCTGAAGTACGGGGACAAGGAGCCGCGGGTCGCGCCGGGGGCGACGGTCGAGGGCGACATCGACAAGGAAGACTGGGCAGACCTGGGATTGCTGGGGTTCATCGGCGCCTTCGTCTTCTGGCTGGCGATGACCGTCTCCATGGCGGTGCTCGGCATCCTGCTGCTGCTGATCTCCCCGAGGGCGGCGGACGCGATATTCGTGCAGGCGCAGTCCAGGTTCTGGACCGCAGTCGGGATCGGCGCCCTGATCTTCATCGTGATCCCGGTCGCCATCTTCGTCGCCTCGATCACCCTGCTCGGCCTGCCGCTCGGCATCGCGCTGGGGCTGGCGGCGCTGCCGCTCGCGGCGGTCGCCTACGTGACCGCCGCCTGGGCGCTCGGACGGACGATCGTCAAGCCGCCGCGCGACCGCATCCTCTCCTTCCTCGCGGGACTGGCGATCCTGCGCCTCGCAGCGCTGGTGCCGGTCCTCGGGGTGCTGGTCTGGCTGGCCGCGGTGATCGTCGGGCTCGGCCTGCTGGGCGCCGCCGTCACCGCGGCGCGGGAGCCGGCCGCGGCTCGTGCCCCCGGCAGCTGAGGACGGGAACCCGGGGGTAGCGCGGGTAATCGGGCTCCTCGCACGAGCGCAGGCAGAGCGAGAACACCGAGCCCCTGCTGTTGGGCACCAGCCGCTGGTACGCGCAGCTGTCGCAGAGGCCCCTGGCAGCCGGGTCGGGACGATCGCTCACCCTGTGAAGCTACCGCGAGCGAGCGCCAGCCCCGACGGGGCGCCGGGCGCCGCCGCCAGCAGCTGCTGAACGGAGATGTCGCCGCTTTCGAAGGCGAGCGCCGAGCCGGTCATGTAGAGGCGCCAGATTCGCTCCCGCTCCTCGCCGGCAGCGGCGATCGCCCCGGTGCGGTGGCGCGCCAGGTTGGCGACCCAGCGGCGCAGGGTGAGGGCGTAATGCTCGCGCAGAGACTCGGCGTCGCGCAGCTCCAGCCCGGCCCGCTCCATCGACTCGACAACGCGGCCCGCGGGGTGAAGCTCGCCGTCGGGGAAGACGTAGCGCCAGATGAAGGTGTCACGCCGGCGCGGGGTCGGGTCAAGGCGCACGATGCCGTGGTTGAGAACCAGCCCGCCCGGACGCACCAGCTCGCGCAGCCGCTGCATGTAGCGGTCGAGGCGCGAGGCGCCGACGTGCTCGTACATGCCGATGCTGGCGATCTTGTCGTAGGGGCCGTCGGCCACCTCGCGGTAGTCCTGAACCCGCACCTCGCAGCGATGCTCCAGGCCGGCCGTGCGGATGCGCTCCCGGGCCAGCTCGGCCTGGGGCTCCGAGAGGGTGACGCCGACCGCCCGGGCGCCGAAGCGGCTCGCCGCGTGCAGGACGAGCGAGCCCCAGCCGCAGCCCACGTCGAGCAGCCTCTCCCCCGCCGCCAGCCGCAGCTTGCGGCAGATCACGTCGAGCTTGCGCTCCTGCGCCTGCTCGAGTCCCTCCTCCGGTGAGGCGAAATAGGCGCAGGAATAGACCATGCTCGACCCCAGGACGATGCGGTAGAAGTCGTTGGAGACGTCGTAGTGGTGACGGACCGCGGCGCGGTCGCGGCGCAGCGAGTGGAGCCGGCCGCCGAGCTGCGCCTCGCTGGCCGGCGGGGCGGGACGGCGGAGCCGCAGGGCGCCGGCGCGGGCCGCCGCGGCGAGCGAGGCGAGCTTGTCGCCCATCCCGAGCCGCAGGCCGCGTAGCCGCTCGCCGGCCCGCAGCGCCCGTTCCAGGTCCCCGTCGAGGTCGAGGTCCCCCGCCACCCAGGCGCGACCAAGCCCGATCTGATTGGGCGCCGTGGCGACGTAGGAGAGGGCGCGGGAGTCGCGGACGACGATCGTGTCGCCGCTGCCGCCGGCCTCCGGCCGCAGCTCGCTGTCGTCCCAGAAGCGCACCGCGAACGGGATGCCGCCGGGAAGGCGGCGCTCCAGCCGCGCCGCGAGCGGCGCGAAGCTATCGGCGATGCCGCCGGTGCTCTGCATCCGCAGACCAAGGCTAGACGATTGATTCAACAGCAAGTACAGGGATTCGGCGGCTAACCCTCACTCCGTGCACGCGCATCCGACTTTCACCCCCCGTACGAGGGGTGAAAGTCGGATCCGCGGTGAAACAACGGGCGAACGCGCCTGATGAGGCGGGTGGACGGGAGCGCCGCGGTGCGCGATGCTGGTGCCGAAAGGAGGCCCGATGTCCGAGACGACGATCACCCTGGAGATGTCCAAGGCCGACGCCGAGGTGCTGGTGGGCGTGCTCGCCGCCGAGCGCCACAACCCCGATGTGGAAGCGGTGTGCGACGCGCTCCGCGCGCAGCTGGACACGAAGCTCGCCGAAGCGCCCAGCTAGGGCTAGGCCGCCGAGATCAGGAAGGAGGCGAGGAAGCCGAGCGCGGTCGCGTAGGCGACGGGAGGACCGCCCTCGCCGAAGGCCTCGGGCATCAGCGTGTCCGCGAGCGAGGCGAGCACCGCGCCTGCGGCGAAGCCGAGCGGCCAGGAGAGCTCGTCCCGGCCGACCCCCTCGAGCGCGCCGTAGCCGACCACCACCGCGATCGCGAGGAGGATCGCGGTGATCGACCAGATGAGGACGATCTCGCGGCCGCTCAGCTCTTCGCGCATCTTCTCCGCGCCGACGATCGCCTCTGGAAGGTTGGAGGCGAAGATCGCCACCAGCAGGGTGACGGCACTTCCCTCCAACAGGGCGACACCGAGCGCGAGGTTCTCGGGAACCCCGTCCAGTGTCACGCCCGCCAGCAGCGCCAGGCCGACCACGCTGCCCCGTGCCAGACGGCGCTCCTTGCGCCGCTCCAGCCAGCCGTCGATCAGGATGAATGCCGTCGCGCCGGCGAGAAAGGCGGCTCCCGCCCGCCAGGCCCCCCCTTGTTCGAAGGCCTTCTCGAACAGCTCGAAGGCGACCGCGGTGATCAGGGCGCCGGAGGCGAAGCCGAGCAGGGCCGCGGTCACAGGCCTTGGCGGGGGGCTCGCGACTCCGATGACGGCACCGATCGGCAGAGCGCCGGAGGCGATTACGGCGAAGAGGATCACTTCCGCCATGGCGCCATTGTGGACGGGGCGTCGGCGCGGAAAGCGGAGTTTGCGTTCGCGCCGCGGGGATCCCGCCTCGCGGGCGGCTAGCTTGGGAGCTGACGATGAACGGCGCAGCGACACTGTTCGACGCCGATGCGGCCGCCTATTCGGCGACCGTCGAGGTGCTGGGCGTCATCTTCAGCGCCGGGGACGACGGCTACGCGGTGCTGGAGGTGCAGGACACGGAGACCGGCGAGGGCTTCGCCCTGGTCGGGCCGGTTGCCCACCTGAACGCCGGCGACCGGGCGGAAGTCAGCGGTGATTGGCAGACCCACGCGAAGTACGGCCGCCAGCTGAGAGCACGGGGGGCGCTGCCGCTCGACCCCGCTGACCGGGAGGGCCAGATCGCCTATCTGAAGACCCTGCGCCACATCGGCCCCACTCGGGCGAAGCGCCTCGTGGAGGCGCACGGCGAGGGGGTTCTGGGGGCGATCGCGGCGGACCCGGAGGGAGTCTTCGGCTCGCTGCGCGGGGTCAGCGCCGGCCAGGCGGCGGCCGCCGCCGAGTCGTGGCACGCCTCGCGCGCGATCCGCGACCTCCACGTCCAACTCGCCCCGCACGGGCTGGCCCACCTGGCGGTTCCGATCCACAAGCGCTTCGGCGAGCGGGCGATGGCGATCCTCCACGAGGACCCCTACCGCCTCACCGAGGTCGACGGCGTCGGCTTCGCCCGCGCCGACCGGATCGCCCTGGCGGGCGACGTCCCGCCCGAGTCCGACCGCCGCGCGCAGGCGGCGGCCGTCTACGCAATCGCCGAAGCCGAGCAGGAAGGACACACCTTCCTGCCCGTCGAGGAGCTGAGCGGCCGCACGGCGAAGCTGATCGGCCTCGCGCCCGACCCGGATGTCCTGCTCGAGGCCCGCGGTCTCTCGCTGGTGGGGGGCCGCGCCTACCGCGAGCGCACGCTCGCCTCGGAGGCCGAGGTCGCCGCGACGCTCCGCGCGCGAGCCGCAGCGCCGCCCCAGGTCGACCACGAGCCACCGGCGTCCCCGCCGGCGGGAGAGGAGGAGAGCGAGGGCCTGACGCCCGAGCAGTGGGCCGCCGTGCGCGGCGCCTTCGCCGCGCGGATCTCGGTGCTGACGGGCGGCCCCGGGGTCGGCAAGACGGTCTGCACCCGGGCGATCGTCGCCGAGGCGCAGCGCACGGGCGTCAAGGTCGCCCTCTGCGCCCCGACGGGGCGCGCGGCGCGCCGGCTCGAGGACGCCACCGGCCACGATGCCCAGACGATCCACCGAATGCTGGAGTGGATGCCGGGTGGCGAGCCGACCTTCAGGCCCGGGCACCCCCACCCCGCGGAGCTGGTGATCGTCGACGAGTCCTCGATGCTCAACCTGCGGACGATCGAGGTCCTGCTCGGGGGCCTCGCCGAGTCGACGCACATCGTCTTCGTCGGCGACGCCGACCAGCTGCCGCCGATCGGGGCCGGAAAGCCGTTCGACGACCTGATCGACGCGGGGATCGCCCCCGTCGTGCGGCTCAACCAGATCTTCCGCCAGGCGGCCCGCTCGATGATCACCACGGCCGCGCACGAGGTCAACCGGGGGCGACCGCCGCACCTGGAACCGCAGGAGGGCCAGGAGCGCGACTTCTTCTTCATCGACCGTCCGCAACCAGCGCGCGCGCTCGCGACGGTGGTTGAGGTCGTCGCCGAGCGGGCGCCCGGGCGCTACGGCGTGGACCCGATCCGCGACGTTCAGGTATTGGCGCCCATGTACAGGGGAGTGGTCGGGATCGACGCCCTCAACGAGCGCCTCCGGGCGCGCCTCAACCCGGATGGAAGGCCGGCACTGAGCGACCGCTTCCGGATCGGCGACCGGCTGATCCAGACGCGCAACTCCCACGAGCTGGGCCTGATGAACGGCTCGATCGTCTTCTTGCGCTCAGACGACCCGGACGAGGAGGAGATCGTGGTCGACACCGAGGACGGCCCGCTCACGATTCCCTACGACGAGACCGCTTCGCTGCGGCTCGCCTACGCGATCTCAGTTCACAAGGCCCAGGGCTGCGAGGTGCCGATCGTGGTCGCCCTCTGCCACCGCTCCCACACGCGGATGCTCACCCGCCCCCTCCTCTACACGGCGATCACGCGCGCCCGCAACGCCTGCGTCCTGGTCGGGGACCGCGCCGCGCTGGCGAGCGCGGTGCGGCGGGACGACGGCGGCGGCCGGCACACGGCGCTGGCCGAGCGCCTGCGCGGCTAGGCGGAAATTCAGGCGCGCGGATTGGGGCGCGCGAGCAGAACCCGGTCGGCGATTACCTCTGATGCCGAGAAGAAACGGTGCGCCGCGTCGCCCTGCCGCGCCGCGTCGCCATTCCTCGCCGCGTCGCCCTTCCTCGCCGCTTCACCCTGAAGCGGTAGACGGCGGGGCGGCGGCTGACGTTTCCGGCCTCGTCCTGCGCCTTCACCTTAACCACGTGGCGACCGACCCGGTACCTGCGCACCAGCTTCGGTTTGCAGACGCGGAAGAGACCGCGGTCGACCCGGCAGGTGAACCTGACCTTCTTCTCGTTCGATCCGAAGCGGAAGACGGCCTTCACCCGGCGCTTGCGGATGCGGATCGTCTTGCGCGGCTTTCTGCGGAAGAAAGCGCGGGGGCGACGGGTGTCGATCCGGAACGAAACGTGCTCACTGGTCCCAGACCGGCCCGCGGCATCGGTGCCGCTCACGACGAAGCCGTGGTCGCCATCGGGGAGCGGCGTCGGGGGGATGAACGGCGAACCGCACGGCTGCGGGGCGCCGCCGTCGATCGAGCAGGCGAATCGGACCGGCCGGCTTGCGGTGAAGCCGATGCTCGGGCGCGGGTTCCGGCTCAGCGGCGCCGGTCGATCGGTGATCGTGACCTGCGGAGGAAGGGCGACGCGTTCAACGGCGCCCACGGCGTCGACCAGGCCGGCGCCGACCGCATTGGCTCCGAACCCCCCAACCGGACGCGCCGAGGTGGCGAGGGCGGTGCGTATCTGCTGCACCGACAGCGCCGGGTTCGCCTGCCGCATCAGAGCGGACACCGCGGCCCCGTGTGGAGCGGCGGCGGAGGTGCCGCAGAACCGAAACAGCCCCGGGATCATGGTCGGGAAGAAGAAGGTGGTGAGACCGCAGTCGGTCGCAGCCAGGTCGGGTTTCGTGATCACCTGCGGTTCCGGCAACGGTTCCGCGGGCGTCGCGCTGGAGGCCGGGCCGAAGCGGAGGGTGACCGGGCCCCGCGAGGAATACTCCTCGGGCTCCGTGTCGTCGTTGAAGGGCACCGCCCCGACGCTGACCGCGTTCGGGCTGCCGCTGTGGCCGAAGATCGTCGGGCCGACGGTGTCACCCCCTTCGGACTGCGGGTACTCGGTCGCACTCACGCCGCCGCCGTTCTGGACCAGCACGAACTTGAGGGGGGGTTTCGTGGTTTCACTGGCGTTCGGGTTGCAGCCGAGTTCTTCGTTTTCCTTCTGTTCTTCGGTGGTGAAACAGCGGTTGATCACCAGGTTCACGTCCTGCGGTTCGTTCGTTTCGTTTTCCCAGCCGAAGGCCTCGAACGGCTGCTGGGTGCCTTCGGATCCTTCACCGCCGACGTTGTCGGAATAGCTCCCGACAACCGGGAGGATGCCGCCGGCGGGGATCGGTTTCTCTTTTTCGTCGAGCAGGAAGACGTCGATGTCGGTTGCGACGCCGTTCCAGGGCTCCGCCCACTGGAGATCGACTATCAGCACGTCTTCGGGCTCCACGGTGATCTCGAAGGTCGGGTCCTCTTCGGCTTCATCGGGGTTGAAGTCCATGCATTTTTCGGTTTCGGCCACGGCCACGAGTTTCGGCGGGCAGGCCGTGGCGTCGCGGAATTCGGGCGCTTCCCAGGAGGCGATGTCGTTGCCTTCGGCGTCGAGCAGATTGTCGTTGCCCGCCGCGGAGAAATAGGTCACGCCGTCGGCGGCCACGTCACCCACGGCGACCCCGATCGGGCCCTCCTGGAAGAAGGGGTCGTCGAGATAGAGGATGTCGTCGACGATCACCTGCGCGCCGGCGCCGCCTTCGCCCGGAACGGGGCCCGGCGGTGCGGCGAGGCGCCGGATGTTCTGGGCGAAGCCGAACTGCCCGTTGAAGGCGGTGGCGAAGGCCAGCGAGGCGCCGGGAGCGAGATCGTGGACGATCTGGGCCATCGCCCGCCCCTCGTCGATCACATCGAAAGCGAACAGCTCTTCGATGAGGTTGACCGGGGAGGTGCGCCCGCATGGGTTGCCGGGCCCCGGCAGGTCGCCGCTCGCGATGTCCCCGGCGGCATGGGTCGCGGCGCCGGCGTCGGTGTCGTAGGAGTCGGAGAGGATGCCGACGGTGACACCGGCGCCGTCCAGGTTGAAGGATTCCCTGGCGAGCCCCGCGCGGAGCTGGGCGTCCCCCTCGGAGGTGACGAGCCCCGCACAGCCCGTCGCCGCCACGATCGGGGCGAGTGCCTCGGTGACGGTGTCGACCCGGGGGACCGCCGCGACCCGGCGCAGGTCCGCCGGCCTGACCGCCAATGTGACTGTCTGGTAGCGGGGGTTGACGTCGACCAACCGCGCGCCGGCCGCCCGAAGCTCCTCGGCGGCCGCGGCGGCGCCGTGATCGAAGCGCACGTAGGCGAGGACGCGGTTTCCGTCACGCAGCAGGCTGCCGGGGCCCGTGGACGGAAGAGCCAGCCTCGCCGCCTGCTCGGCGGGCGGGGCGGTCCGCAGCGGCGGCCTGGCCAGCTCGGCCAGGCGCGGCGACAGCTCCTCGCCCGCCCGGTCGGCGGCCGCGGTCGCGGAGGCCGGAAGCAGCGCCCCGCACGCGAGCAGGGCCGCGAGCGCGGAAAACCCCCTCCCCCGGCGGCGCGGTATCCCTGGCGGCATCACGTCAAGTTATCGGTTGGGACCAGCGGTTCTCAAAACCCGCGACGCCCGGAAAGGTGCGCAGGCGTTCGGCGGTGCTCATTCCCTGCTACGGTCCCGCCCTAGGGTCGGGTTCATACCCGACAAAAGATGTGTCTAGCGCTCGCGTCGTTGCTTCACCGCATCCTCCGCGTTCGCAGCACACGAAGTGGAGGCAATGCATGCCAACCGGAACAGTCAAGTGGTTCAGCGACGACAAGGGCTACGGGTTCATCACGCCCGACGACGGCTCGAAGGACGTTTTCGTCCATCACAGCGCGATCCTCGGCGAGGGCTTCAAGTCCCTGACCGAGGGCTCCAAGGTGACCTACGAGTCCGAAGAAGGGCCGAAGGGCCCGGCCGCGGCGAGCGTCCAGCAGACCTCGTAGTCGCTAGCTGCTCTTAGTCGTGGAGAGGCCCGCCGACGGCGGGCCTCTTCTTTTCCGCCCCTATCCTGTCCGCCCAGCTGAGTTCGCCTTTTTCCGCGGATACCGCGAGTAAGGACGAACTCAGCATCGAGAGAGCGCTCATGGAACTCCGAGAAGACCTGCGCAACATCGCGATCATCGCCCACGTCGATCACGGCAAGACGACCCTGGTCGACGCGATGCTGTGGCAGACCGGCGCCTTCCGCCAGGGCCAGGAGGTGGCCGAGCGGGTGATGGACTCGATGGACCTGGAGCGCGAGAAGGGGATCACGATCCTCGCCAAGAACGCCGCTGTCCATCACGGTGGCGTGAAGCTGAACATCGTCGACACGCCCGGGCATGCCGACTTCGGCGGCGAGGTCGAGCGCGGGCTGACGATGGTGGACGGTGCGCTGCTGCTCGTAGACGCCTCCGAGGGGCCCCTCCCCCAGACCCGCTTCGTGCTGCGCAAGGCGCTCGAGGCGAAGCTGCCCGTGATCCTCGTCGTCAACAAGGTCGACCGCCCCGACGCCCGCATCGCCGAGGTCGTCGACGAGGTCTACGAGCTGTTCATCGAGCTGGACGCCGACTCCGAGCAGATCGACTTCCCGATCGTCTACACGAACGCCAAAGCGGGCTGGGCCTCGCTCGCCGAGGGCGAGGAGGGAACCGACCTCTCCCCGCTGCTCGACCTGATGCTGGAGCGGATCCCGGCCCCCGAGCACGATCCCGACCACCCCTTCCAGGCCCATGTCACCAACCTCGACGCCGACCCCTACGTCGGACGCCTGGCGTTGTGCCGGATCCGCCACGGCACGATCCGCAGCGGGCAGCCGATCTCCTGGTGCCGGGCCGACGGCAGCATCGAGCGGGCGACGGCGACCGAGCTCTACGTGACCGAGGCCCTCGAGCGGGTCGCGGCCGAGGAGGCGGGGCCCGGCGAGATCATCGCCGTCGCCGGCCTGCCCGAGGTGACGATCGGCGAGACGCTCGCCGATCCCGAGGAGCCCCGCCCGCTGCCGGTAATCACCGTCGACGAGCCCTCGCTCTCGATCGTGGTGGGGATCAACACCTCGCCCCTGGCCGGCACCGAGGGCGACAAGCTGACCGCCCGCCAGATCCGCTCGCGCCTCGACGCCGAGCTGGTCGGGAACGTCTCGATCCGGGTCGCCGACACCGAACGGCCCGACGCCTGGGAGGTGCAGGGCCGCGGCGAGCTGCAACTCGTCGTCCTGCTGGAGATGATGCGCCGCGAGGGCTTCGAGCTGACCGCCGGCCAACCGCGGGTGATCACCCGCGAGATCGAGGGCAGGATCCGCGAGCCGGTCGAGCGCCTCGCGATCGACATACCCGAGGAGCACGTCGGCGCCGTCACCCAGCTGCTCGCCACGCGGAAGGGCCGGCTGGAGCAGATGGTCAACCACGAGACCGGCTGGGTGCGGATGGACTACCTGGTGCCGGCGCGGGGGCTGATCGGGTTGCGAACCGAGTTCCTCACTGAGACGCGCGGCGCAGGAATCATGCATCACGTCTTCGACCGCTGGGAGCCCTGGGCCGGTGAGCTGCGCACCCGCCCGACCGGCTCGCTGGTCGCCGACCGGCGCGGCTCCAGCGCCAGCTACGCGCTGCTCAGCCTGCAGGATCGGGGCACCCTCTTCGTCGGCCCCGGGGAGGAGGTCTACGAGGGGATGATCGTCGGCGAGAATAGCCGCCCCGAGGACCTCGACGTGAACGCGATCAAGGAGAAGCACCAGACCAACGTGCGCGCCGCGAGCGCCGACGTGCTGGTCCGCCTCTCGCCTCCGAAACGGCTCTCGCTGGAGGCCGCCCTCGAGTTCCTGCGCGAGGACGAGTGCGTGGAAGTAACTCCGGAGTCGGTGCGGCTGCGGAAGGTCGAACTGGACAAGACGAGGCGGCAGAAGGCCGCCCGCCAGGCCGCCGCTGCCGCCCCCCGCTAGCGGTGCCCCTCACAACGTCTGACGGTCACCGGTCACCGGCCGGCGAGGGGCCGGCGTGCACGAGGACCCGGTCCCATAGGCGTCCGGCCCGGATCCAAGCCACGTTTTCCCCGATATGGATGGAAAACGTGGCGGAGATTTGCTGACGCAACGGCCCCAGCGAGGATCGCCGTATGGCTGCCGCCGCCCACGGGCCCGGTCGCTGCCTGAGCCGGTCGTGGCCTTTGAGTGGGGCGCTTGGCGAGGCGTCACTCGACGGAAGTGCCTCAGGCCGCCGGGGGCTGCTCCGGGGGCGGGGGCTCGCTCGGCGGCGGCGGCTCGGCCTGCTGGGGAACGGCCGTCGCGGGGGCGGGAGCGCCACCGCCGAGGTCGAAGAACATGACGCTGACCGCCAGCGCGTAGATCGGTGCGGTGACCGCCGAGGAGACGATCGCCGCGATCACCAGCGCCGCATCGCCGATCGGGGTCGCGATCGCACCGAGGATGAACTGGATCGCGAGCACGATGAGGAAGACGACCAGGAGCACGCCGAACACCGGCCAGGCGTCGCCGCGAACGAGGCGCCAGCTGCGCCCGAAGGCGCCGATCGGCCCCTCATCCTCGACCACGATCGCGGGCGCCCCAACCGACCAGAAGGTGAGGAGGATGAGGCCGGGGACGATCAGCAGGATGAAGCCGATCCCCACACCGATCCCGAAGAGGATCCCGAAGGCGATCAGGGGGAGTATCGCGGGGGAGGCCGCCGAGAAGAGGTCGCCGACCGTCTGGTCGCGCCTGCCGTCACGGACGTCCTGCACGAGCCGGACCACGAACCCTATGTAGAGCGCGTAGCCGACCAGGCGGATGACCGCGGCCACCAGCCCGAGGACCACGCCGCCGGCGCTCTGCACCAGGCCGGCGATCAGGCCGACCACCAGGAAGACGACGATCGCGCTGCCGATCAGCGGGACCCAGTTCTGGCCGTAGACCGCGAAGGTCTCGTTGAGGACGTCGCCGACGCTGATACGCCCGGCGGGAGAACGGGTGGCCTCCATGGAAGCCGATCCTATGGGGACCGGCGAGCGGCGGTCAAGCACTTCCGGGGGACGTGCCGGACCTCAGGTACCCATAGTGGCCGCTCAGGGCCGGCACGTCTGCGGGGTCAGACCGTGGCGGCCGCCTGCTCGGTCTGGGAGTCCTCGGACTCCTGCGCCCTGGCTTCGGCCTCGGGAGTCTTCTCCTCGATCTGGCGCGGCAGCAGCACTTCTTTGGCGATCACCAGCCGCTGGATCTGGCTGGTCCCCTCGTAGAGCTGCATGATCTTCGCGTCGCGCATCAGCTTCTCGACGGGGTACTCCTTGATGAAGCCGTAGCCGCCGTAGACCTGGACCGCGTCGACCGTGATCTCCATCGCCGAGTCGGCGGCGAAGCGCTTGGCCATCGAGGAGACCTTGGTGTTGCGCTTGCCCTGGTCGAGCAGCACCGCGGAGTTCCAGACCAGCAGCCGCGCGGCGTCGACCTTGGTCGCCATGTCGGCGATCATGAACTGGATCGCCTGGTGCATGGCGATCGGCACGCCGAACTGGACCCGTTCTTTGGAGTACTCGGCGGCGTACTCGAAGGCGGCTCGGCCGATGCCGACAGCCATCGCCGAGTCGGCGGCGAAGCGCTTGGCCATCGAGGAGACCTTGGTGTTGCGCTTGCCCTGGGCGAGCTGCACCGCGGAGTTCCAGACCAGCAGCCGCGCGGCGTCGACCTTGG
>DASUUD010000278.1:0-4200 GCA_036374255.1 Solirubrobacterales bacterium
CGTAGGCCTCAAGGAAGGCAAGGCCGCGCTGCGAGAGCGCCGCCAGCGACCGCTCGGCTGCCCGATGGAGGCCGATCGTCCGCAGCGACACATCGCTGGGGAGGGCGCCCGGCCCCAGCAGCTCCGCGAGCCTGCCGGCGGCCTGGCGGCGGCTCTGATCCATCTGGAAGAAGCGGTCCTGGGCGTGCAGGTAGCCGACCATGAAGTAGGCATCGTGCTCGCTCCTGGCGAAGACGTGGGGAACGCCGGCGCCGTCGCGAACAACTTCCACCGGTCTGTCCAGACCTGTGATCCGCTGGGCGGCCGGTGCGGCGATCGCTGTGGAAGGCAGAGCGAGCGCGGCGGCCAACGCCACCAGAGCGAGGGGGGTAATCTTGGTCGACATCCGCAGCCTCCTTCGAAACCCCCCGACCCGTCCCCGGACCACTACCAACAAAAGGGTAGCACCGACTACCAATTAGTGGGCCAGCAAGCCGCTCGACTCAGGCCAAACGGCCCGATCGCTATTGCGGGTCTCGAAGCGCCCTTAAGGCTGGATGCGCGGGGTCCAGCGACGCCCGCCGTCGACGGAGTGCAGGATCGTCCCGCTGCGCATGGCGGCATAGAGCTCGGAGGGGGACAGGGCGAGCAGGGCAACCGGGGCCTCGGGGAGGCGACCCCGCCGCAGCCAAGACCTACCGCCATCGGCACTGACCGAGATCCCGCCGTCGGCTCCGGCCAAATAGAGCGAGCTTCGCCGCGGCCAGGCCAGTAGACCGATCCGGTTGCTCAGGGTCTCTTCACCGCGGGGAACCCGAGCCAGTTCCATGAGCCCGGTTTCCGAGCTGACGACTACACGCTCCGGATCGCCCGGATCAACGGCCAGATCGATCAACGGCGCCGGGACTTCCTGTGCGTCCCAGGAATCGCCGCCATTCTCGCTGATCATCAACGCCCCATTCAGGCCGTTGTAGGCGTAGATTCGTCCTCTGGCGAAGCGAAGGACGTGGAAGTCGGCTCGCCCGGCGAGCGAGACGTTGCGCCAGTTCCTCCCCGCGTCACGGGATTCGATCAGTCCGAGATGCGGAGGCCCGGCTTCATTCGGCCCGGGATGCCCGGACCCGAAGAAGCGATCGGGGCCGGCGACGGTGAACCCCATCGTGTCCTGGGTGCCGTCCCCCACGCGGACGGGATCGCGGCTTCCCTCCGGCGCCCGGAACACTCCTGAGTGAGTGGCGATGAAAAGGGCTCCGTCGGCGGGATTGACGCCGAGACCGTGGATGTGGGCTGCCTCGGCGGAGTAGTCGGACGAGCTGGCGTGATTGCCTGAGCCGGCCTCCTCGCCATCGCCGCAGCCGACGTACAGCAACGACACTGCAACGCCGACGACGACCAGCATCCATATGGCTCGACTCATGTCTCCGCCTTTTCCTCCCTCAACAGACCAGGCCAATGACCACCCGCGGAAGAATGACAGCGGTCGTCATCGTTCGCGCCTGCGACCGATCGGCAGACCGGCGACCATGAGGCCCCGAAGATGAGCTCTCCGACGTCAACCTCGATGACAGCCCGACTGGTGGTCGGGATCGAGGACCTGCGCTGCCCCTGTTGCGTCGACGACCTGCTCGAGGCCGTGCGCGGGACCAAGGGCGTTTCCGACGCCGGGCTCGACTACCAGAGCGGCGAGCTGACCGCCTACTACGACCCGGCGGCAGTCGAGGAGGAGATGATCCGAGAGGCGGTGCGCGATCGCGGCTACCGCTGCTCCGGCGATCCGCCCCGAGCCAGCACAGGCCGTCTGGCCCATAACGCGCAACTGGCGCCGATCACCTGCGGGACCAAGTGCGACCGAATGCAGTACGAGCTGCCGCACACCGACGCCGGCGATCAGCACCACGACCCCTCGCACGAAGCAGCCCACGGCGGCGAGGGCGGAATGTCGCACGACATGTCCGACCCGACGATGGCGGAGGCGATGGAGCGGGACATGCGCGACCGCTTCTTCGTCGCCTTCCTGCTGACGATCCCCGTGATCCTCCTCTCGCCCCTGGCCGTCAACACCTTCGACCTCGAGCTTCTCGACTCCCAGGGCGCCCGCAACTGGCTGATGCTGGCCCTCTCGGCACCGGTGATCTGGTATGCGGGATGGATCTTCATCGGCGGGGCCTGGACATCCCTGCGCCATCGGTCTCTCAACATGGCTGTGCTCGTGGCGACCGGCGTCCTCGCCGCCTGGCTGTCCAGCGTCTTCCTGACGGTCATCGACGAAGAGACCTTCTTCGAGGCCGCGGCGATGCTGGTCACCTTCGTCCTGTTCGGCCACTGGATGGAGATGAAGAGCCGCAAGGGAACGAGCGACAGCCTGCGCGCCCTGTTCGACATCGTTCCCCCGACCGCCACGGTGATCCGGGGAGAGGAGGAGGTCGAGGTTCCGACCTCCGAGATCGTCGTCGGCGATCAGATTCGGTTGAGACCCGGCGACAAGGTTCCCGTCGACGGCGTCGTCAAGAGTGGCTCGAGCTCGGTCGACGAGAGCCTGGTCACCGGCGAGTCGATCCCAATCGAAAAGCAGGTTGGGGACGAGCTGATCGGCGGCTCGGTGAACCGGTCCGGCACGCTTTCTTTCGAAGGGACCAGGATCGGTGCCGACACCGCTCTTGGCCAGATCATCGATCTGGTCGAGCGGGCTCAGAACTCCAAGGCGCCGGGTCAGCGCCTCGCCGACCGCGCCGCCGGCGTCCTGGTGATCGTCGCCGTCTCCGCCGGCCTGACGACCTTTGCCGCCTGGGCCCTGTTCTCAGACGAGGACTTCATCCGCTCGCTGACCTTCGCCATCAGCGCCGTCGTCATTGCCTGCCCGGATGCACTGGGCCTGGCCACGCCGACCGCCGTCGCCGTCGGAACGGGCGTTGGCGCCCGCCACAACATCCTGATCAAGGACGCGGCGACGCTCGAGGCGATCGGCGGGCTGGATGCGATCGCCCTGGATAAGACGGGGACGCTTACTGTCGGCGAGCCGGCGGTCACCGATCTGGTCACCGCCGACGGCCAGTCCGAAGAGGAGCTGTTGCGGCTGGTGGCCGGCGCCGAGCGGGGCTCCGAGCATCCGCTGGCGGCAGCGATCGTGGCCAATGCCCGGGAGCGCGGGCTCGAGCTCGACGAGACGACGGAGTTCGAGGCCGTTGCCGGACACGGTCTCAAGGCGACAATCGCCGGGCGAAGGTTGGCGGTGGGAAACGCAAAGCTCTTGGAGCGCGAGGGCATTCCCGACGGTGGTCTCAGAACGGATGCGCAGCGGCTGGCCGAGGAGGGAAAGACGGCGATGTACGTCGCTATCGACGGCAAGGCCGCCGGCCTGATCGCGGCGGCCGATCAGATCCGCCCCAGCGCCGAACAGGCGATCACCGCCCTCAAGCAACTCGGCCTGGAGGTGGCCCTGATCTCCGGCGATAACCAGCTCACGGCCGACGCCGTTGCAGGAGAGCTCGGCATCGACCGGGTCTTCGCCGAGGTCCTGCCCGAGGACAAGGCCGACTACGTCAAGAGGCTCCAGGGCGAGGGCAGGAGGGTCGCGATGGTCGGCGATGGCGTCAACGACGCCCCGGCATTGGCGCAGGCCGACGTCGGGGTGGCGATCGGCGCCGGGACCGACGTCGCTGTGGAGACGGCCAGCGTCGTACTGATGCGCTCCGATCCGCTTGACGTCGCCGCAGCGATGACCCTGTCGCGGGCGACGGTGCGGAAAATGAAGCAGAACCTGGTCTGGGCCTCGGTCTACAACGTCATGGCGATTCCGATCGCCGCTGGCGTGCTGTTCCCCTCGTCCGGGATCGAGCTGCGGCCGGAGTGGTCGGCCCTGCTGATGTCGGCCAGCTCGATCATCGTCGCCACCAACGCGGTCCTGCTCAAGCGGGTCGAGAGCGACCTACAGGCCTGAGGCCCTGGAATCCTTCATGGGCCGTGAAGGACTCGAACCTTCAACCTTGAGATTAAGAGTCTCCTGCTCTGCCAGTTGAGCTAACGGCCCCGGCGGGCAAGTATAGGAAGGCCGGGACCGTGGCTGGAGCCTAGCGCCGGCGGCCCGAGCGGATCACGTTGCAGGGTTTGAAGAGGCTGCCTTCGATCACGGTGCCGTCGTCGAAGTCGAGGCGGCCGCGGGTTTCCAGGATGCCGTCGCTACAGCGGGCCGAGACGTAGCTGCGCCTCGAGCCGCGAGCGCGG
>DASUUD010000279.1:0-6626 GCA_036374255.1 Solirubrobacterales bacterium
AGCGCGGTCGAGCTGATGGTCGCCCCCGCCCTGATCACCGCGAGCTACAACATGGTCGGCGCGCCGGAGGAGTGGAAGGAGTTGCCGCCGGAGTCGGCGGTGCTCCTGGTCGAGTTCGGCGGTGAGACCGACGAGGAGCTCGACGCCCTTGTCGGGAAGGCGACCGAGGTCCTCTCCTCGCACACGACGATCCGCCCGATCGAGTTCACCCGCGAGGCGGAGCGGGTCGAGCTGGCCTGGCGCGTGCGTGAGGGCCTGCACGGGCTGGTGGGGCGCCTGCGGCTGCCCGGCACGGCGCTGATCGTCGAGGACGTCTGCGTGCCGCCGGAGCGGATCGCGGAGGGCGCCCGGGACCTGCAGGCCCTGCTCGGCGAGCACGGCTTCCTGCCCGGCGTCGCCGGGCATGCGTCGGCCGGAAACCTGCACTTCATGCTCACCCCCGACTTCTCCAAACCCGAGGACGTCGAACGCTACGAGGCCTTCATGTCGAAGCTGGTGGACCTGATCCTCGGCAAGTACGACGGCTCGCTGAAGGCGGAGCACGGGACGGGGATCAACATGGCCCCCTACGTGGAGCGCGAGTGGGGCGAGAAGGCGACGGAGCTGATGTGGCGGGTGAAGCGCCTCGCCGACCCGGACGACGTGCTCGCCCCCGGCGTCCTCCTCAACCGCGACCCCGGCGCCCACCTGCGCAACCTGAAAACGACGCCGCCGATCGAGGAGTCGGCGACCACCTGTGTGGAGTGCGGCTTCTGCGAGCCGGTCTGCCCGAGCCGCCACCTGACCACGACGCCGCGCCAGCGGATCGTCCTGCGGCGCGAGATGGCCCGGCAGCCGGCCGGCTCCCCGCTGCAGCGTGCGCTGCTCGAGGAGTACGAGTACGACTCGATGGAGACCTGCGCCGCCGACGGCTCCTGCCAGCTCGCCTGCCCGGTCGGCATCGACACGGGCGCTCTGGTCAAGGAACTACGCGCCGAGCGCCACACCGGTCGGGCCGAAGCGCTGGCGCTGCGAGCGGCGAGGCGGTGGGGGGCTATCGAGGCCGCCTCGCGCGCCGGCCTGCGGATCGGAGGCCCGGTGGCGCGGCGGACGAAGCGGGGGAGGGGGTTGCCCGGGCCCGCCCCGCGCAGCCTGCCGGAGACCCGGCACGGGGGCGCCGCCGCCGCCTACGTCCCCTCCTGCACCAACCGCATCTTCGGGCGCGACGCCTCCGGGCCGAGCCTGCCCGAGGCGCTGGTCGCGGTCTCCGAGCGCACCGGCCTGCCGCTGTGGATCCCGGATGTCGTCGGCAGCTGCTGCGGGCTGCCCTTCGGCTCGAAAGGGTTCGTCGCAGCGCACCGCCACAAGGCCAACGAGATGGTCGAACGCCTCTGGGAGTGGAGCGGCGAGGGCGAGCTGCCGGTGGTAATCGACGCGGCCTCCTGCACCCAGACGATCGCCAGTCCGGGCGAAGGCGTGCTCTCGGACGAGTGCGCCGAACGTCTCGGCCGTATCGAGATCCTCGATTCGGTCGCCTGGGCACACGATCGCCTCCTGCCGAAGCTCGAGGTCACGGGGGGAGTCGGCTCGGCGACCGTTCACCCGACCTGCGCCACCCGCCACATGGGGCTCGCCCACCGGCTCCGCAGCCTCGCCGGCGCCCTCGCCGAGGACGTCTTCGTCGCCCCCTCGGCGACCTGCTGCGGCTTCGCCGGCGACCGCGGCATCTCGCATCCCGAGCTGACCGCGGCAGCGACCGCCGACCTCGCCACCGAGCTGGCCGGCCGCGACTTCGACGCCCACCTCTCCAGCAACCGCACCTGCGAGATCGGCCTCAGCCGCGCCACCGGCGAGCGCTACGAGTCCTTCGTCTACCTGCTCGAGGAGCTGACGCGAGCGGGCTAGTCGCCCGGCGGACTGCCCCCGAGCACCTCGGCGATGAAGGAGAGGACCTCCGGCGCCGCCGGGTCAACCAGGTGGCCGCCACCGACCAGGGCGGTGCGGGCGTTGGGAAGCGCGTCGGCCATCGCCTCGGTCATCGCGCGCTGCTCGGGGGGCGACTCGGCCGCAGCGACCAGCAGCGTCGGCACCTCGATCGTGGCGAACGCGCCGGCGCCGGGCATCTCCTCCTCGACGTAGTGCATCTCAGCCAGCAGCGCCGGGCTGTTCTGAGTGAGCATCCGCTGGACCTCCTCGGGGAAGGTATCCCACGCGCCCTCGCCGACGACCTCGTCGATCAGCGCCCTGTAGACGGCATCGACGCCCTCCTCCGCGGCGACCTGCCGAAGGCGCTTGCGGAGGCGCTTGGTCCACTCCAGCCCGACCGGGGAGAGGCCGAGCGCGTCGCCCTCCAGCAGGACCAGCGCCCGCACCCGCCCCCGGTATCGCAGGGCGAGGTCGACCGCCACCGCGCCGCCGTAGCTGCGGGCGATCACGATCGCCGGCCACGCCTCGAGAGCATCGAGCAGGGACGCGGCGTCGTCGGCCTGCTCGGCGACGGTCGTGACCTCGTAGCTCTCCGGGCGCTCGCTGCGCGAGCATCCGCGCCGATCGTAGGCGATCACGCGGCCGAGCCGAGCCAGCTCCTCGAACGCGTCCTCCCACATCACGGCGGAGCTTCCGCCCCCGTGGATGCAGGCGATCGGCGCTCCCTCGCCGTGCTCCTCGTAGTGGAGATGGACCCCGTTGACGCGTGCCTCCGGCACAGGCGCAGCTCACGTACCGATGGTCTGGCGGGCTGCCGTCGAGACCGCGGCCGCGCCCTGCCCGTCGGCCTCCGCCTCGACCTCGCGCAGGATCTCCATCGTCGTGCGGTCGCGTTCGATGCCGCGGTCGAGCAGCGGGTTGAGGATGCCCCGCAGGGCAGACGGGATGCGCCACCAGCGCGGCGCGAAGATCCGCGGCGCCCGCTCTTCGATTCCCCGCACGATCGCCGCTCCGGCCTTGTCCGGTTCGATCCGGCTGCGCATGAAACCCGGCAGCCTTTCCTGCATGCGGTTGAAGCGCGGCTGCTCCGCCGCGTCCTGGACGAGCTTGGTGTCGACCCATCCGAAGTAGGCCACGCTTGCGCTCGCCCCCAGGGGCGCCAGCTCGACCCGCAGCGACCTCCCGAGGGCCTCGACGCCGGCCTTGGCGACCGCGTAGGGGCTGTTGAGGACGCCGTTGACGAAGGCATAGACGGAGGCGACGACGACGATGTGCCCGCGCCGCTCGACGATCTGAGGCAGCGCCGCTCGCACGGTCCGCCAGACGCCCAGCATGTCGACCTCGAAGACCCGCTCCCATTCCTCGATGCCGATGCCCCGTACGGTCGCCATCTCCTTCTGCGCGATGCCGGCGTTGGCCACCACGACGTCGAGCCCGCCGAACCTCTCGACCGCCTCGGAGACCGCCCCCATCATCGCGCCGTGGTCGGTGACGTCGGCTGCGATTCCGATCGCGCGGGGGCCGATCCGCTCTGCCGCCCCGCGCGCCTCGCCGGCGTCCAGATCGACCAGCGCGACCGAGGCGCCGCGCATGTGCATCTGGCGCGCCGTCTCATACCCGATGCCGCGGGCGGCGCCGGTCACCAGCGCCACCTTTCCGTTCAGGTCGTAGGCCGGCATGGGACGCGCAGACTAGCCACTCCTAGAATCACCTGCCCATGCCCGGGTTTCGTCCCGTAGATCCGAAGCAATCCTTCCCCGAGCTCGAGGAGCGTGTCCTCGAGCGCTGGCGCGAGCGCGACGTCTTTCACCGCTCGCTGGCCAACCGCGAGGGGGCTGAGGTCTGGAGCTTCTACGAGGGGCCGCCGACCGCCAACGGCCGCCCCGGTTCCCACCACGTTCTCTCCCGCGTCTTCAAGGACATCTATCCCCGCTACCGGACCATGCGCGGCTACCGCGTGCCGCGCAAGGCGGGCTGGGACTGTCACGGGTTGCCGGTCGAGCTGGAGGTGGAGAAGGAGCTGGGCATCTTCTCCAAGCAGGAGATCGAGGAGTACGGGATCGCCGAGTTCAACCAGCGCTGCCGGGAATCGGTCTTCGAGTACGTCGAGGAGTGGAACCGCCTGACCGAGCGAATCGGCTTCTGGCTCGACCTGGACGACCCCTACGTGACGCTCGAGAACGACTACATCGAGTCGGTCTGGTGGTCGCTGCGCCGGCTCTGGGACGACGAGTGCCTCTACGAGGGCCACAAGGTCGTCCCCTACTGCCCCCGCTGCGGCACCGCGCTCTCCTCGCACGAGGTCGCGCTCGGCTACGGGGACGTCGAGGACCCGAGCATCTACGTCCGCCTCCCGCTCCTCGACGCCGAGGGCGAGTCGCTGCTGGTCTGGACGACTACGCCATGGACGCTGCCGGGCAACGTCGCCGTCGCGGTGGCCCCCGGCGTCACCTACGTCCGGGCCCGGGTCGGGGAGGAGACCCTGATCGTCGCCGAACCGCTGGCCGAGAGGGTCCTGGGCGAGGACGCCGAGATTCTCGAAAGCTTCCCGGGGTCGGAGCTAGTGGGTCGCCACTACAGGGGGCCGGTCTTCCGGCTGAGCGACCGCGAGCCGGGCGGCTTCCCTGTCGTGGCCGGCGACTTCGTCACGACCGAGGACGGCACCGGCCTCGTCCACATCGCTCCCGCCTTCGGCGAGGACGACTACCGGGTCGCGGCCGAGAACGGCATTTTCGACCCCACCGAGCACGGCACCCTCCACAACCCCGTGCGGCTCGACGGAACCTTCACCGACCAGGTGACGGGCTTCGGGGGACGCTTTGTCAAGGACCCGGAGGTGACCCGGGGCCTGATCGACAATCTGCGCGAGCGCGACCTGCTCTTCCGCGAGCAGGTCTACGAGCACGCCTATCCCCACTGCTGGCGCTGCGGAACGCCGCTCCTCTACTACGCGATGTCGAGCTGGTACATCGCGACCTCCCCGTCACGGGACCGCCTGCTGGCCAACAACGAGGAGATCGGCTGGCACCCCGAGCACATCAAGCACGGCCGCTTCGGCAAATGGCTGGAGAACAACGTCGATTGGGCGCTCTCGCGCGACCGCTACTGGGGCACGCCGCTGCCGATCTGGGAGTGCACGGCGGAGGACTGCGGCGGGCGCCTCTGTGCCGGCTCCGTCGCCGAGCTGCGGGAGCGCGCTCGAGGCGAGGTTCCCGACGACCTGCACCGTCCCTACATCGACGAGGTGGTCCTCGACTGCCCGGACTGCGGTGGCGAGATGCGCCGGGTCGAGTCGGTGATCGACACCTGGTACGACAGCGGCGCGATGCCCTTCGCGCAGTTCCACTACCCCTTCGAGAACGAGGGGCTGTTCCAGGAGCGCTTCCCCGCCGACTTCATCTGCGAGGCGATCGACCAGACCCGCGGCTGGTTCTACACGCTGCTCGCCGAGTCGACCCTGCTCTTCGACACGACCAGCTACCGCAACTGCGTCTGCCTGGGGCTGATCCTGGATCCCGAGGGGCAGAAGATGTCGAAGAGCCGCGGCAACGTGGTCGAGCCCTGGGACGTGATCTCCGCCCATGGCGCCGACGCCTTCCGCTTGTACTACCTGACCTCCCAGCAGCCCTGGTCCGGCTACCGCTTCTCGGTCGACACGGTCGGCGAATCGGTGCGCCAGTTCCTGCTCACCCTCTGGAACACCTACTCCTTCTGGGTCCTCTACGCGAACGCTGAGGGGCTGACACCCGCCGACTTCCGGGGAACCTTTCCGCTCAGTTCGTCTTCATCCGCGCATACCGCGAATAGAGACGAAGTCAGCGATGGGGCCGGCGACCTCGATCGCTGGGTGCTCTCCCGGCTCCAGGCGACGATCGGGACGGTCCGCGAGCACATGGACGCTTTCGACTGCACCACCGCCGGCCGGGCGATCGCCGACTTCGTCGAGGAGCTCTCCAACTGGTATGTGCGGCTATCACGCCGCCGCTTCTGGGAGGGCGACCGAGCCGCCTTCGCCACCCTCCGCCACTGCCTGCTCCAGACCACGGCGCTGCTCGCCCCGTTCACGCCGTTCCTCGCCGACGAGATCCACCTCAACCTGGCCGGAGGCGAGGCGGAGGAGTTCGGCGAGCTGCCGGACTCGGTTCACCTGCGCGACTTCCCAGAGACCGACCCAGAGCTGGCCGACCCGGAGCTGGAGCAGGCGATGGGGGCGGTTCGCCTCACCGTGGAGCTCGGCCGCGCCGCCCGGGCGAAGGCGAAAGCCAAGGTGCGCCAGCCCCTGCGTCGCGCCGTGATCGTCGCCAACGACGCCGAGCGCACCGCGATCTCAGCCCGCGCGGACCTGGTCAGGGCGGAGCTGAACGTGAAGGAGCTGGACTTCGTCTCCGAGGAGGCGGAGCTGGTCAGCTACGCCGTGAAGCCGAACTACCGCGCGCTCGGCCCGCGCTTCGGCAAGCGGATGCCCCAGGTCGCCGCCGCGGTCGAGGCGCTCGACTCGGTCCACGTTGCCAGGGTGATGGCGGACGGCGGGGAGATCGGGATCAACATCGAAGGCGACGAGCACACGCTGGCCCCCGACGAGGTGACTCTCGTCCTCCAGCCGCTGGAGGGGTACGAGGTCGAGGCGGAGGCCGGGCACGCCGTCGCCCTGCAGCTGGAGTTGGACGACGAGCTGCGGCGGGAGGGGCTCGCGCGCGAGATCGTCCACGCCGTCCAGAACG
>DASUUD010000280.1:0-4239 GCA_036374255.1 Solirubrobacterales bacterium
CGACGCGAACGGCGCCGCCGAAGCCCGCTCGCCGCTGATCGACGAGGTCCGCAGGCTGCTCGACCCCCCGCCCGATCCCGAGGGGACCGACCCCGTCGAGGAGGCGATCACCGTTCGGCGCGATCTCGCGCAGGTGGTCCATCGGGTCGGCGAGGCCCCCTCGGCCGACGAGCTGGCGCGTGCGGTGGCGGCCTGCTCGGGCTCGGGGGTGACCGCCGCGCCGCTCGACCTCGCAGCTCCGGACGGCGAGACGCGGGCCGGGGTCGAAGCGCGGCTGGCCGCCGCGGCGGATGCCGAGGAGGCGAGCCGTGCACCGGGCCCGCTCTCCAGCTCTGCGGTCCTCGCGGCGCTGCGGGAGGTGCCGGCCTACGGGGGAACGACGCTGGAGGAATTCGACCTCTGCTCCTACCGCTGGTTCGTCGACCACGAGCTGCAACCCCGGCCCCTCGACCCACTGCCCGACGCGATCGTCCAGGGGGGCGTGATGCACGAGGTGCTGAACCGCCTCTACAGCGAGCGGCCCGGCGGCGACCCCCTCCCCCGCCCCGCCTCGCTCGCCGCCTGGGTCGACCGCGGCCGGGAGCTGGTCACCGCGGTGGCCGAGGAGCGGGCGCTGGGCGAGCGGCCGGCCGAGCGCGCGATCAGGCGGCGGGTCGAGCGCCTCCTAGTCCGCTTCCTGGGGGAGGAGGCCGAGCGCGGCGGCGGCGTCTTCGAGCCGTGGCTGCTGGAGGCGAAATTCGGCGACGACCCCGAGTCCGAGCAGCCGGCTCTGGAGATCGGCGGCTGGCGCCTGCACGGCGCGATCGACCGCGCCGACCGCTCCCCCGACGGCCGGGCCCTGATCCACGACTACAAGATGGCGGGCAGCGCCTCCCCGGCCGCGAAGCTCGAGGAGGACGCGAAGCTGCAGCTGCAGCTCTACATGCTGGCGGTGAGGGAGCGCTGGGGCCTCAACCCGATCGGCGCCCTCTACCACCCGCTCCGCGCCACCCGCGAGAGGAGCCCGCGAGGCCTGGTGCTGAAGGACGACGCCGCCGACCTCGCTGCCTACGGCTTGGTCCGGACCGACGTCCTCCCGGAGGAGGAGTTCGAGCAGCACCTGGAGGAGGCGAGAGAGCGCGCCGGCGGCATCGTCGCCCGCATGCGCGCCGGAGAGATCGACCGCGACCCGGGCCCGCGAGCCGGTCTGCGCAACCACGACGTCTGCCCCTCCTACTGCGACTTCGCCCCGATCTGCCGCCGCGAGCGGCCGCCGGTGGCCGAGGAGGACCAGGAGCCGGAGAGCGATGAGCGTTGATGCCATGAGCGGACGGGCGCCGACCCCCGAACAGGCGCGGGCGATCGAGGCCGAGCGCGGCCTGGTGCTGCTCGATGCCGGGGCCGGCGCCGGCAAGACCGGGGTGATGGTCGATCGCTACTGCCGGCTGGTCTGCGAGGGAGAGGTGCCGACCGAGGCGGTGCTCGCGATCACTTTCACCGACAAGGCGGCGGCCGAGTTGCGGCAGCGGATCCGCGCCGAGCTGGCGAGCAGCGCCGACGCGGGGTCGGACAGGGCCCGCCGGCTGCTCGCCACGCTGGGAGGCGCCTGGATCACGACGATCCACGGGTTCTGCCACCGGCTCCTCGCCGCCCATCCGGTCGCGGCCGGAGTCGATCCGCGCTTCGGCGTGCTCGATGCGGCGGAGGCCGACCGCTCGATGCGGGAAGCGTTCGACGACGCTCTGGAGTCGTTCCTCGCCGCCGGCGACGACGCCGCCGAGGAGATGGTCGCCGCCTACGGGATCGACCCCCTTCGCGGCATGATCGTCGCGGCACACGAGGAGCTGCGGAGCAGGGGGATCCGCGACCCGCTCCTCCCCGACCCGCCGCAGCCGCAGGTGGCGGCCGCCCTCGCCGCCGCGCAGGGAACGGCGCAGGAGGCGCTCGCGGAGCTGGGTGACAAGAGCAACGGCCGCCCGCTGCTGGAACGGGCGGTGGAGGTGCTGGCCGAGGGGGGCGATCCGATCGAGCTCGATCGGATCGCAGCCCTGCGGTCGGGCAGCACGGCGAAGGGGATGGCCGCCTACCGGGAGGCGATCGAGGCGGCGATCGCGCGGGTGGCCGAGGCCGGCGAGGGCGGCACGGCCTACGCGCGCGCGGCGGACCTGCTGGAGCGATTCGCCGCGAGCTATCGCGCGGTCAAGGAGCGGCGCGGGGGGATCGACTTCGAGGACCTGCAGCTTCTCGCCGCCGACCTGCTCGAGCGCGGCGAGATCGGCCAGGCGTACAGGGAGCGATTCAGCCACCTGATGGTCGACGAGTTCCAGGACACGAACCGCCTGCAGCTGCGGCTGATCAGGGCGCTCCGGGGCCCCGACACCTCGCTGATGGTCGTGGGCGACGCGCTGCAATCGATCTACGGGTTCCGCCACGCCGACCTCGACGTCTTCCGAGAGGAGAAGGAGCGCATCGACGCCGACCCGGCCGGCGAGGTGATCGAGCTGAGCGGGAACTTCCGCTCGCGCCCCGAGGTGATCGGAGCCGTCAACGCGCTCGGCGAGGCCCTGTTCGACGGCGACTACCACCCGCTGCGGGTGGGAGCTCGGCCGGAGGACGCGCCCGCGGGCGGCGATCCGGCCGTCGAGCTGCTGCTCACCCCGAGGAAGGGCTGGGAGGAGCTCGACCTCGAGCCGGCGATCGACGCCGGCACCCCGCCGCACTACCTCGCCGAGGCGCGCTTCCTGGCCAGGCGAATGCGCGAGCTTGCCGACTCCGGCGTCCCCCGCGGCGAGATGGTCGTGCTGCTGCGCGCCTTCACCCATCTCGACGCCTACGAGGACTCGCTCGCCCGGGCCGGGCTGAAGCCCTACGTCGTGGGCGGCCGCGGCTACTGGTCCCAGCAGCAGGTCTCCGATGTCTGTGCGCTGCTCGCCGTGCTCGCCAACCCGCTCGACGACCAGGCGCTGTTCGGGGCGCTCGCCTCCCCCGCCTGCGGGGTCGCGCCGGACACGCTCTGGCTGCTGCGCGCCGCGGTCGGGCCGGGCCTCCACGTCTGGCCGGCGGTCGAACGCCTCGCCGGGATCCGCGAGGCCGAGATCGAGGCCCCCGCGCGCCTCGAGCAGATCCCCGAGGCGGAGCTGGGGCTGCTGCGGGGCTTCGCGGCGAGGATCCTGGAGCTGCGCGAGCGGGGAACGCGGCTTCCGCTCGCCGACCTGATCGATCGCGCGGTGGCGGCGACCGGCTACGACCTCGCGGTCCTCCTCAAGCCGGCGGGAGAGGCTCGCTTCGCGAACGTGCGCAAGCTGATGCAGATCGCCGAGGAGTTCGAACGTCGCGAGGGGCGCGACCTGCGCGGCCTGCTCGACTTCCTCGCCTTCCGCCAGGACGTCGATGACGAGTCGGCGGCCGCGACCGCGGCCGAGGGCCACGACGGGGTGCGAATCATGAGCATCCACCGCGCCAAGGGCCTCGAATTCGGCGTCGTCGCCGTCCCCCACCTCGACCGTGCCCTCCTGCCCGGCTGGCCGCCGCTGCTCACCTTCGGCCGCGGCGAGGACCGCCGGGTGGGCATGCAGCTGCGCCGGCTCGGCTCTCGCTCGATCAACCTCTACGCCCACCCGGAGCTCTGCGAGATGGAGAACGAGCGCGACGCGGAAGAGGGGCTGCGGCTCTTCCACGTCGCCGCCACCCGTGCCCGCGAGCGCCTCATCCTCAGCGGCGTGGTGAAGGAGAAGCCGGGCGAGCGCAGGCCCTCGACCCCGGTCATCGAGCGGATCGTCGAGGGCCTTGGGATCGATCGCGGCGAGGACTCCGTAGTCCAGATCCCGGCGCCCTCGCCGCGCCAGGGACTGGGGCTGAGCTTCGAGCCCTCCGAGATGGCCGTTCGCCTCAACCCCCCCGAGCGGGTCGCCGAGCTGGTCGAGCGCCGCCCGGCGCCGTCCACCGGCCGCGATCTGGGGGAGGGCCCGGCGCCGCTGCGCGAGCGAAGGGCGCGGGCGGTGCCACGCCACCGCCTCTCCTACTCGGCGCTCTCCGCCTACGAGGAATGCGGCTACCGCTTCCAGATGGAGCGGATCGTCGGGTTCGGGCGGGGAGGTGGCGCGACGCGGAGCGCCGAGGAATCGGCCTCCCCGCGCGAGGAGCGAACCGCCCGCGGGCGCGTCGCCCACGCCCTGCTGGAGTGGAGCCAGGCGAACGGTTGGAGCGAGCCGCCGGCGGAGCTCGTCCGCAACCACGCCCTCGGCGAGGGACTCGACCCCT
>DASUUD010000281.1:0-2268 GCA_036374255.1 Solirubrobacterales bacterium
GAAGGACGCGGCGCTTCCGAGCCTGGGTTCCCTGTCCTCGCTCGTCTCCGCGATGAAGGACGGCGGGGTCCGGACGCTCGTCATCCTGGGCGGCAATCCGGTATTCGATGCCCCGGCCGATCTGGACTTCGCTGCGGCCATGGCGAAGGTGCCTCACACGATCGCGCTCGGGCACACGGTCGACGAGACCTCCTCCAGGGCGGAATGGCATATCCCCCGCGCCCACTACCTCGAATCGTGGGGAGACGCGCGCGCGGCCGGCGGCACGCTCAGCGTCGTTCAGCCGCTGATCCTCCCGCTGTTCGGCGGACGAACCGCCGTCGAGGTGCTGGGGCTGATGGTCAGCGGCGAGGCACGGCCCGGCTACGACATCGTGCGGGAGACCTGGAACCCGATCCTGGGCGAAGCCGGGTTCGACGCGAAGTGGAACCGCGTCCTGCACGACGGGTTGCTTCCCGGGAGCGAGCTTCCCGAAGTCGTTCCCGACCTCGCCGGCGAGCCCCTTGCGGAGCTCGCCCGCCTTCGCGCCGGGGGCGCTTCCGCCTCCGCGCCAAGCGCGACGGCGAGGCAGGCCGGAGCTCCGGCGCAGGCCGCAGGCGAAGCCGGCACTGAGAGTTCCGAGCCGGCCGCCGCCGGAATGGCTGGCGGGCTGGAGGTCGTGTTCGTCCCGTCGCCTTCGCTGCACGACGGCCGCTTCGCGAATGACGGGTGGCTGCAGGAGCTTCCCGATCCCCTCACCAAGCTCACCTGGGACAACCCCGCGCTCGTGAGCCCGGGGACCGCCGAGGGGCTCGGCATTGCGAGCGAGGATGTGGTCCGTCTCGAGCACGCGGGCCGCTCCCTCGAGCTGCCCGTCTGGATCGTTCCCGGCATGGCGGACGGCGTCGTGGCCCTCACGCTCGGCTACGGTCGTCGGCACGCGGGGCGGATTGGGAGCGGGGTCGGGTTCGACACCTTCACGGTCCGAACCTCCGAGGCGCCCGGATTCCAGAACGGCGTCGGGCTCACCAGGGTCGGCCGCAGGTCCCCGCTGTCTGCGACGCAGGACCACGGCAGCATGGAGGGGCGTCCCCTCGTCCGCGAGTCGACGCTGGACGAACTTCGACTGGAATCGGCCTCCCACCCCGTGACAGCCGAGGGGGCTCACGGGGGCGAGCCCTCCCATGCCCCGGACGGGGGAGGCGGCGCAGGCCCTTCGAGAGAGAGCGCGCTCGGCGTCTTCCAGGAGGACCCGCATCACTTCTCCCTGTGGAAGGAGCACACCTACGACCAGGGGCACCAGTGGGGGATGACGATCGACCTGAACGCGTGCATCGGGTGCAACGCGTGCATGGTCGCCTGCCAGAGCGAGAACAACGTGCCGGTCGTCGGCAAGGACCAGGTCGCCAAGGGGCGCGAGATGCACTGGCTCCGGGTCGATCGGTATTTCTCCGGCGAGCCCTCCGGCAGCCCCGAGGTCGTCTTCCAGCCCGTTCCCTGCATGCACTGCGAGGACGCTCCCTGCGAGCAGGTCTGCCCGGTCGCCGCGACCGTTCACGACCGGGAGGGCCTCAACGTGATGGTCTACAACCGGTGCATCGGGACCCGTTACTGCTCGAACAACTGCCCCTACAAGGTGCGCCGCTTCAACTTCTTCAACTTCACCAAGCACACGCCCGAGATCCTCCAGCTCGCGATGAACCCGGACGTCACGGTCCGGGCGCGGGGCGTGATGGAGAAGTGCAGCTACTGCACGCAGAGAGTCAACCGGGCGAAGATCGATGCGAAGCTGGCCGGGCGGGAGCTTCGCGACGGCGACGTCAAGACGGCCTGCCAGCAGGCCTGCCCGGCATCGGCGATCGAGTTCGGGGATCTTCGGGACCGAGCGAGCCGGGTCGCGACGGCGAAGGCCGACCCGCGCAACTACGCGCTCCTCGACGAGCTGAACACCAGGCCGCGGACGACCTACCTAGCCAAGGTGCGTAACCCGAACCCGGATCTCGCTTCGGCCACTCCGGGGACCGGGCATGCGGACGGGCGCACGGACGCGGGAGCCCGGGCATGACCGCCTGCCTCCGTCTCGCGCTCGGCGCCCTGGCGCTCACGTCGGTTGTCGCCCTCCCCGGGTGCGCGCGCGGCTGCACCTCGAGCCGCCCGCCCATCCATCTCAACCCGAGCATGGACGACCAGCCGAAGGTCCGCCCGCAGGCGGCCAGCGAGTTCTTCCGGAACGGTGCGGCCATGCGTGAGCCCGTTCCGGGCACGGTCCCCATCGGTGGTCTGAAGGAA
>DASUUD010000282.1:0-3210 GCA_036374255.1 Solirubrobacterales bacterium
CGTCACCCACCAGAAACGCACGATGGACGCAGCCGACGTCCTCTACGGCGTGACCATGGGGGGCGACGGCGTGACCAGGGTCGTCTCGCGGCGGCTGCCGCGCGAGGAGGGTGAGGAGGGCGAGCAGCCCGCGGCTTCGCAACAGGAAGGACCGCCGCCCTTCGCCGGGATCGCCGGCGAGGAGGACGCCGGGGACGGACTGGCAGCCCCCGCCGTTCCCAGGCCCTCTGGCGAGGCCGAAGCGGCCTGAGTCGGCCGGCGACGAAGAGAAATACCCGGTTTTTCCGAGCGCTCTGCGCTACGCTGGAACTCGGGCACGCACGAGAGGAGGCGGGCGGTGGCGCAGAGTCATATGGACAGGCTGACGTCGTTCGACACGTCCTTCCTGGCCAACGAGAGACGGAACGGCCACATGGCGATCGGCGCGGTGATGGTCTGCGAGGGCACGGCACCAAGCTACGAGGACTTCCTCACGCATATCCGCAGCCGCCTCCACCAGCTTCCCCGCTTCCGCCAGCGGGTCGTCTTTCCCCCGCTGCAGCTCGGTCGGCCGTTCTGGGTCGACTTCCCGGACTTCGAGATCACCGACCATGTGCGGCACCTCACCCTGCCGGCGCCTGGAAACGACGCCCAGTTCCAGGCACTGATCGGAAGGTGCCTCTCGCCTCCCCTCGACCGCGCCAAGCCGCTCTGGGAGCTGTGGCTGGTCGACGGCTTCGAGGACGATCGCTTCGCGATCGTCTACAAGACCCACCACGCCCTCGCCGACGGGATCTCCGCGGTGGACATCGGGATCCTCCTCTTCGACGTGGAGCCCAAATGGGAGATCGCTCGCACCGAGGGTCCCTGGGAGCCCCACGACCCCCCGTCGCGGTTGCGGCTTGTGGGGACGGCCTTCAGGGGGTTCGCGACCACCTTCGGGCGCCTGGGAAGGTGGCTCTGGAACGCGATCCGCCGGCCACGACGGGCCGCCAGGCGGGCGTCCGACGGCGTGATCGGCGTCTGGGAGGTGACCTGGAACCTCGCCCGCCCCGCCCCCAAGGTTCCGTTCAACGTGGAAATCGGGCCCAACCGCGCCTACCGCTGGTTGCAGTCGCCCCTCGACGACTTCAAAGGGATCAAGAACGCGCTGGGCGGGACGGTCAACGACGTCTCGCTCGCGGTGACGGCGGGGGCGCTGCGGCGCTGGCTGGAGGATCGCGGCCTCGAGACCGACGACCTCCCGCTGCGGGCGCTCGTCCCGGTCTCGGTGCGCGCCGAGGACGAGCACAGCGAGCTGGGCAACCGCCTCACGGCGATGCGCGGCCCGCTGCCGGTTCACATCGGCGACCCGGTCCATCGTCTCCGCACCGTTGCGGCGGAGATGGACGCACTCAAGGCCTCCAAGCAGGCCCTCGGCGCGGAGGCGATCTGGGCGCTCAACGACTGGTTCCGCGATTTCGCGCCTCCGCTCCTCGTGCGGCCGACGGCGACGATCAACTTCTCCACCCGCCTCTTCAACATGCTGGTCACCAACTTCCCCGGCCCGCAGATGCCGTTCTATGTGCTGGGGCGGGAGCTGATCGGCGTCTACCCGGTCGGCTTCCTGGCCCAGAAGCACGCCCTCTCGGTGGCGATCTTCAGCTACAACGGGTCGATGCACTTCGGGCTGCTCGCCGACCGCGACGCGATCGAGGACATGGACTCGATCACCCGTCACATCGAGGACTCCATCCAGGAGCTGCGCGAGGCCGCCGATGTAGCCTCCCGCTCCGATGGCGACGGACTGGCAGGAGATCATCGACCTCGGGTCGCGGGAAGGCCCGGGGGCTCCATCGGAACCTGAGTCCGAGGAGGAGCGCCGCGGAGTCTTCCGCCGCCTGCGGGAGAGCCTCGCGAAGAGCCGCAGGGCCCTAAGCGAGGAGATCTCCGCCAGCCTCTTCGATCGCATCGACGAGGAGACCTGGGAGCGACTCGAGGAGGCGCTGATCCTCGCCGACGTCGGTGCCCCGACCACTGCGACGATCGTCGAGCGGCTGGAGCGCGAGGTCGAGTCGGGCGAGGTGCCGTCGGACGGCGAGGCGGTGCGCGACCGGCTGATCGAGATCGTCGCCGAGCTGGCCTCGACCGGCCGCGCCCCGATCCACCTCGCGGCCGAGCCGGCCGTCCTGCTGATGGTCGGCGTCAACGGCACCGGCAAGACGACGACGATCGGCAAGGTCGCCTGGCACCTCTCGAAGGAGTTCGGGCTATCGGTGATCCTCGCCGCCGCGGACACCTATCGCGCTGCCGCCGGCGAGCAGCTCGCCGAGTGGGCAGAGCGCGCCGGGGCGGAACTGGTCCGTTCCGAGGCCGGGGGCGATCCGGGGGCCGTCGCCTTCGATGCCGTGCAGGCCGCCCGCTCCAGGGGCGCCGACGTGGTGATCGTCGACACGGCGGGCCGCCTCCACACCCAGGCGAACCTGATGGACGAGCTGGCGAAGGTGCGCCGCGTGATCGCCAAGCAGATGCCCGAGGCGCCGCACGAGACCCTGATCACGATCGACGCGACGACCGGCCAGAACGGGCTGCGCCAGGCCAAGATCTTCTCGGAGGCGGTCGCGGTCGACGGGGTCGTGCTCACCAAGCTCGACGGCACCGCCAAGGGCGGCATCGTCCTCGCGATCGCCAACGAGCTGGAGATCCCCGTGAAGCTGATCGGCACGGGCGAGTCCCTCGAGGACCTGCGCCCTTTCGACCCCGAGGACTTCGCGCAAGCGCTGCTGGCCGACTGAGCTGCTGAAACCCGCTTGCGCTCCGAATGGATCCGGCTAGTGTTGTTACTGAGCCGGCCGAGCGAGGGGGAGGATGCGAAGCGATCGGCTTCAGCTTGTTGCGGCGGTGACCGCGATCGCACTGGTGCCACTGGTGGCGTCGACCAGCGCCTGGGCCGTCCCTGGCTGGACGTCTCCTGCCACCGTCGAACCGACTCCTCTGGGCGGTCTCACCTTTCCACGTGTCGTCGCCAGGCCCGCCGGCTGCGCCTCAGCCGTCTACCAGCGCGGCAACGCGTATGCGTCGACCAGGCCGCCGGGCGGCTCCTTCTCCACGCCGCAGATGCTCGGCTCGATCGCGCCGGGAACGTATCCCGAGGCGGCGGTGCGCGCTGGCGTCGCCGCCGCCACCTGGTCGGGTGGAGGGAAAATGCGTGTCTCGGTGGCTGAGGGCTGTAATCCGTTCGGCGCCCCCGCC
>DASUUD010000283.1:0-4253 GCA_036374255.1 Solirubrobacterales bacterium
CCCCAGCGCGGAGAGATCGACGGATCCCGACCAGGGCCCGCCGGCAGACCGGCCGGCGGCCTGGATGATCGTGTGGGAGCCGTTGGAGCGCGACCAGATGGCCACCGCGTTGCCGGCCGGATCCACCGCGAGCTGGGGTTCGGTCGCGTCCCGGCCCGCTGCCGAGAGATCGGCGACCGGGCCCCAGGTGCCGCCGGCGGGCCGGACGGCCGCCTGGATGATGGTGTGGGAGCCGTTGGAGCGCGACCAGACCGCCACGGCGTTGCCTGCGGAATCGACCCCGACCTGCGGTTCCTCCGCATCCTGCCCGAGCACCGAGAGATCGCTCGGCGGCAGCCAACCCGGCGCGGCGACGGCATGCGACGCTTGGGCCACCCCGAGTAGGAGGGCGAGCGCCGCAGCCGCCGCCGCCCTCTTCAAAACCCGCAAGGACTGCGGCGGGGACATCCCGCATCTTCCATCCGATGAGGAGCAGCCCATCCGCTCATGGTCCGGCTCCTCCCCTGACGTCGCAAGTACGCGTCAGGGTCGCGGAGAGCTTGCGCCCGTCCACGAACGACAGCGAGGTGCGGGCGAACTTGAACGAGGCGCTTCTCAGATGCCGGGGGGCCGGGCAGGCGGCCGAGAGGTAGCTGTGCGGGCGGCCGCGGTAGCGGTAGTTGCGGTGCAAACGGAGGCTTATCCGCTTCAGATAGCCCCAGCGGGTCAGTCCTATCGGCGAGGTCCCGGTCAGCACGGTGCGGTAGGACCCTTTGCTCCGCCGGCGGATGTAGAGCACGATGATGTTGACGCTCGGGGCGGGATCTTCGGCGTAGACATGTCCAAGGATCGCCGGCTTCCCGCCCAACCTGGAGTTGAAGGCGAGGATCCGACCGAAGGTGGGCTGGCGTTCCTGTTCGGGGAAGGTGGTCCGTGCCCGGTAGGTCCCGGAGCCGACCACTGCGTCGCGGCAGAGGTCGAGCGCCGTTTCTCGCGAGGCGACGACGATCTCCCGATAGCGGCAGACCGGCAGACCCTTGGTTTCCAGGACACCGTTGCGATTCAGCGCGATGGTGATCGAGCGGAGCGCCGGAGGGCGCTCCCCCTTGAGCGTGCGGACCTTGCCGGCGATCCAGACGGTGATCGGCGCCCGCTCCTCGCGGGGCAGGGAGTTAGGGAGGATGCCGCCGTTGAAGGTGACGAAGAGATTGCCCTTCGAGGTCAGCTCCGCTGCGGCGAGCGAGGTCAGCGCAGCGAACGCGGCGAAGACGGACACGAGCACGGCGACGCCCTTCGCGCTCGCCGCCGCGCGAAGCCGCGCAAAGAAAGATCCCGCTGATCTGTTCATGGTTCGAAGCCCCGCCGGAGGTCCGCGTTGAACCCCGGGCGACCCGCTTTCTCTCACCCCCTGGAGGGCGAATGAGAACACAAGCCGACCCCAACTTCAACTTCCGGGCCTCGGGGGCGCCGGCCGCGGCCCGCTTGGGGGCCCCGCTTGGGGCTCCCGCTTGGGGGCCCCGCTCGGGGGGCGAGGCGGAGGTACGCTTCGAGGCATGAGCGCCCCGAAAACGTCGCGCCGTGGACCAGCCGAGGCGGAGGCCGTCAGAGTGCGGCGGCTTCGCGAAGACGCCCGGCGCCCGCTCAGCGTGAATCTGGCGGAGACGATCGCCCTCAGCCATGAGCTGATCAACGTCGCCGGCGCGGCGAAGCGTCGGTGAGCGCCGGTTTCGACGAGATTCTCCGTCGCCTTTCGGAGGCCAAGGTCGAATTCGTCGTCATCGGTGGTCTGGCTCTGGGCGCCTGGGGCGTAGTGCGCGGAACCAAGGATGTCGACATCGTCGTCGCGCCCGACGCCGAGAACCTCGGGCGCCTCGCCGAGGTGGCCGTCGCCGCCGGTGGCCATGTGCAGAGCGGCGAATCCCTGCTCGGCAGTTCGCCCTCGATCGCCGCCGCCCTGGAGGGCGGCGAGCAGGTGGCGATCGAGACGGACCTGGGCAGCTTGGACATCGTCCAGGGGCTCGACGGGGTGCCCCCCTACGAGGAGCTGCGCTCGCGGGCGAGCGAGGCCGAGGTGCTGGGCCTCACGGTCGCGATCTGCTCGGTCGAGGACCTGCGGGCGATGAAGCGAGCCGCCGGCCGGACCCGCGACCTCGCCGATCTCGAGGACCTCGACGCGGCCGGCGCCTGAGCCGGACGCGGTCCCGCGTTGAAGCGGGGCTCAATCCGCCGCCGAGGCCTCGGCCCGGGCCCAGAGCTGGCGCAGCGAGGCGGCAAGGCGCTCGGGCTCCGCGCGGTGGGGCGGGTCGAAGTGGTGGCGGTCCTCGAAGACCTCCAGGGTGAAGTCCGGAAACACGCCCCGCAGGCGCTCGGCCTCTCTGGCGTAGAGGTCGGGATTGCTGAGGCCGCCCAGCACGAAGTAGACCGGGCGGTGGAAGGACCGAAGCGCGTCGAGGTCGAGCTCGCCCGAATCAAACGCGCGGGTGATGGCCCGCAGTCCGGGGGGTCGCTTCTCCATCCAGGGCGGGGGCCCGGGCGGTGGTGGCGGAGGCTCGACTCCGGGCGCCAGCTGGAGGCGCACGAAGGCGGGCATCATCTCCTCCGGAGGCTGGGCCATGATCCGATCGAACCCCGCCCTCACGGCCCGCTCGGCCGGGTCGAGCCCCTCGTTGCCCGCCCAGGCCGCCTCCAGCAGCGTGAGGCTCAGCAGCCGCTCCGGGTGGCGCGCCGCAAAGACCAGGCTCGCGGCGCCGCCGGCCGAGTAGCCGGCCAGGTGGAAGCGGTCGAAGCCGGAGTCGGCGGCCGTTCGCAGGACGCCCTCGACCTCGAGGTCGAGGCTGTAATCGGGCGGGGGCTCATCGTCGGCGTAGACCTCCAGGTCCTTGGCGACCGCCCTCACCTCGCCGCCGAGCGCCTCCAGGAGCCCGCCGTACGCCAGATCGGCCGGGAGGACGGCTCCCGGCAGCAGTATCGCCTCAGCCCTCAAGTGTCGCTTCGACCGAGATCTCGATGTTGCCCTTCAGGGCCTGCGAGATCGGACAGTTCTCTCCCGCGCCGCGGGCCGCCTCCTCGAAGGCGGCCTGATCGATGCCCGGGACGCGCCCGCGCACCACGAAGCGCGACGACTTGACGCCCTCGCCCGGCACGAAGGTCACGGTCGTGCTCGCCTCGATTCGCTCGGGAACGTTGCCGCCCTGGCTCAGCTCGTTGGAGAGCGCCATGCAGTAGCAGGAGGTGTGAGCCGCCGCCAGCAGCTCCTCGGGGCTCGTCGTCCCCTCCGCGCGCTCCGTCCGCGCCGGCCAGGTCACCTCGACCTCGGGCAGAACTCCGCTGTCGACGCTCGTCGTCCCGCGCCCGCTCGGCAGGTCGCCCTCCCAAACCGTCGTCGCCTTGCTCTCAGCAGCCATTCGCCTCTCCTTTCGTGCTCAGTCCACCGCGAGTCAGCCTATCCCGGCGGAGAGGCCGGGTCAGCCGCCGCGGTCGAGCTGGGAGATCTGGGCGTTGAGGTTCTTCAGCTCGTCGTCCAGCTCGAAGACGAAGTGGATCAGCTCCATCAGCACCTGGTCGACGTCGGCCCTGCGCTGCTCGCGGAGTTCGGAGAGGAGGCCTTCCAGGTGTTCCCGTCTCGCCTTGCGATCCATTCCCGGCGATCCTAACCGCGCGCGGGAGCCGGCGCAGTCACGCAGTCCCGCTCTCAGGGGCGAGGCGTCCAGTTGGAGCCATCGGCCGCGCGAAGCGGCGAACGGTGAGACCATCCCCATATGGCCACGCCGAGCCGGGCAAAGGCCGCTCTCGAGGTCCGCGACGAGCTCGACCTGACCCCGAGCGCGATCACGGTGCTCCAGCAGCGCTACCTGCTGCGGGACGAGGCGGGGCGGGTGGTCGAGTCGACCGCCGAGATGATGGAGCGGGTCGCCCGGCACGTCGCCGCGGCCGAGGACGAGTTCGCACCCGGGTCCGCCGAGCGCTGGGAGCGCGAGTTCGCGACCGCCCTGAAGGAGCTGCGTTTCCTGCCCAACTCGCCCACTCTGATGAACTCGGGCACCGAGCTCGGTCTGCTCTCAGGCTGCTTCGTGCTGCCGATCGAGGACTCGCTCGACTCGATCTTCACCGCACTGCGGGAGATGGCGCTGATCCACCAGGCGGGCGGCGGCACCGGCTTCTCCTTCTCGCGCCTGCGGCGCTCCGGGGACCGCGTCCGCACCACGCGCGGCGTGGCCAGCGGGCCGGTCTCCTTCATGCGCATCGTCGACGCCGCCACCGAGGTGGTGAAGCAG
>DASUUD010000284.1:0-13725 GCA_036374255.1 Solirubrobacterales bacterium
AGCTATGGCCCCTTGGGGGCCTTATTTTAGGCGCGGGTCTGCGCGCGCCCGGATCCTCTGCTGCTTCAGCCGGCGAGGCCGATCATCAGCTGCGAGTGATCGTTGGGATCGACCTTGACCGGGACCTGGGCGCCGGGCTGCAGCTGGCCGATGATCGCGGGGGAGACGACCTGGGTGTGGGTTACCTGCGACTGGTTGCCGCCGACATCCACGATGAGGTCGAACTGCAGCTCCGGCTGCATGTTCACCTGCTTGCCGGTCGCCTGCATCTGGTTGATCGTCGCGGTGCCGTCGACGCCTTCGTTGGCGAGCCGCTCGGCCAGCGCCTGGTCGGACTGGACCTGCTGCATCGCTTCGTTCGCCTGGGCGAGCCCGTCCTTCATCATCTTGAAGGATCCGCCGCGTTCCTTCTTCATCTGCTTGCCGGCCTTGCTGAGGTCCCTCATGTCCTTGAACATGCCCATCTGCTTGTGGCTCCTTCGCGTCTGGGGTTCCCCTGACCTCACCCCCGGTTATCGGATGGCGGGACCATATCGCGCCGACCCGCGCCCGCTGTAGATTCAGCGCGTGTTCGTGATCGGCCTTCTCCTCGTCGCCGTCGGCCTGATCGGGGCGTTCTTCGCGATCTTCCCGCCGGTCGAGGAGGCTCGCTGGGGCGCGATCGGAGTCGCCCTCGGCTGCGGCCTGAGCGGGGCGCTCATGGCCTACCTGGACGCCCCGTCGAGGCGCGAGAAGGCGCCGCCCGGCACGACCCGCGCCAAGGCGACGATCCTCGACGCCGCCGGCACCACTGGCTCGGTCGCCGGCTACCAGATGGTCGAGCTGACGCTCGAAGTGCGCCCCAAGGGCGGCGTGCCCTTCCAGGTGAAGCGCAGGTTCTCCGCCGGCCGCCTGGGCAGGATCGAGCCCGGGCGCACCCTCGACGTCCTCTACGACGAGGCCAACCCGGAACGGGTCGAGCTGGCCTGAGCCGACCCGCTCAGCGCCGAACGACGGTGAACGGTTTGCTGAAGACCGTTTTCGAGCTCTGGCCCGCCGAATCGGTCGCCTGCGCCGCGGTGCGGTAGCGCCCCGGGGAAAGCCGACGTCTGGCGGTCACCCGGCCCTGGAAGTCAAGCGTGTTGAGGCCGGTCTTGCCGTTGAATTTGCGGCTCGCGGCGTTGCGGAAACGCGTGCAGCGCCGTTTCGATCTGTTTGAGCGCGTCTGCTTGACGCAGCGTTTACCCACCCGCCTGCCTCTGAGCGCCCGCTGGAAGGTCAGTCTGGTCGAGGCCGCCTCGCTGAGTCGCCAACGTACTTTCGAGCCGACGCGCAAGGCGGAGAGCCGGGCGACTTTCCTCCCGAGCCTCCATCTGCGCGGCGTCACGGTCAGGTTTCTGACCACTGGCGCGGGGTCAACGACAGGCGCCGGCGGCGGTTCGACGTTGATCGTCACGGTCGCTTGTGGACCGAAGCCGGCGATCTCGTCGAAGTAGATAAGCCCAAAGGTGTCGGTGCCCGTGAACCCGTCGTTCGGCGTGTAGACCACCGTCGAGGGCTCCTGATCGCCCTGTACGACTTCACTGGTTTCGCCGTTTTCCGGTTCGCCCGCGAACTCCCGCACCAGCGTTCGCTCGTAGAAGGGCCCGGTGTCGAAGCACTGCAGCTCGATCGTGACGGGCTGATTGACTTTTGTGGTCGCCGCGACGTCTTCGCACTCGGGCCTGCCGTCGGGCGCCCAGTCGGGGTTGCCGTCGAAGACGCTGGGCACCGCCTCGACCGGGAGCGGGAATGACGTGTCGTCTGCATCCTCGAGGTACAGGTCGCCCGTTGAGAAGGTGCCGGTCACGTATGCGACAAGGAGCCCCGTGGGAGACCACGTGCAGTTGTAGTTCCCGCCGACCGCGTCGTCGGAGAGATCCAGTTGCCCACCGCCGTTTGCCAGCGAGACCATCACGTCGGCAGTCGCGTTGAAGCCGACGCCGGTGCCCCTGGTAAAGCACAGCTGTTTGCCATCCGGCGACAGGGAGGGCTGGAACTCGTTTACCGCCGGGCTCGCGACGATGTTGGTGACTGCGCCGCCCGTGGCGGGCTCTTTGACGACATCGAGGGAGTTTTCTTTGGTCGGATCGCCTTTGTGGTAGTAGATCTCCGACGAGTCGGGGGTCCAGGCGGGCTTACCCTCGGACTGACCGGCACCGCCGGTATTGGTGAGGTTGAGCGTTGCTCCTTCTCCCACCGGGTCGACCAGGATGTCCGTCTGGTTGCTGCCGTTGGTCACCTCGCTTTCGTAAGCGATTCGCGTCCCGTCCGGTGACCACGCGGGCCGATCCTCGTTGATCATGGGCGTATTGGTCAGTTTCTGCGGGAACGGGACGGGCGCGGTGAGGTCGATGACGAAGATGTCACAGTCAGTGGGAGGACAGAATCCTTCACCTTCGCCACGGGCAAAAGCGATTTTGGTGCGGTCGGGCGACCAGCTCGGGTGGCGGCTCTGCCGTGTCGTGTTCAGGCCGAAAGGCCCGGAATTGAGACCGAACCCGGTGCTTCCCGCTGCAACCCTGAGATAGAGCTGCGCTTTGGCGTCTCCGTAGCCCCGGCCGCTAACGTAGGCGATTCGCCCGTTGGCGCCCGAGAGGACGGCGCTTGCAACGGCGGGGAGGACCAGAAGCGCGGCAAGGGCTAGGAGGAAGACCGCCTTCGTAACCCGGACGACGCGCATTGCGAGCAAGGTACACAGATCTCGCGCAATTGCAACCCCACTCGGACGGTCGGCCGCTTACCCTACCGGGTACTGGGGAGCGGGAGCCCGCCCCGGCGGGCGCCGCGCGAACAGTTTGATCAGGGCGAGCCCGAAGACGAAGCCGCCCACGTGCGCCATGTAGGCGACCCCTTCGCCGGCCACGTCGGTTGCGGTTGCCTGGCCGATCGCCGGCAGGAACTGGAGCACGAACCAGATGCCGAGCACGACGTAGGCTGGGATCTCGACGATCGTGATCAGGAAGACGAGGAAGACGAGGGTCAGCACGCGGGCGCGCGGCAGCAGCAGCAGGTAGCCGCCGAGCACGGCCGCGACCGCCCCGCTGGCGCCGATCGTCGGCACCGTCGAGCCGGGGTCGAGAATCGACTGCGCGTAGACCGCCGCCGCGCCGCCGAGCAGGTAGAAGCCGAGGAACGGCACCCGTCCCATGGAGTCCTCGACGTTGTTGCCGAAGATCCAGAGGAAGAGCATGTTGAAGGCGATGTGCAGGAAGCCGCCGTGCATGAACATCGAGGTGAGGATGGTCAGGTACCAGGGGACGGCGTCCAGCGGCAGCGGCGGCGGGATCGATCCGGGGTTCTGCTCGTGCAGCCCGCTCGCCTCGCGGTACTCGTCCGTGCCCTGGCAGACGACCGCCGGTTCCGCCACGGTGGGAGAGACCGCCTCGGCGCCGAGCGCGCAGTCCTCGCCCGGGTGGAGCAGCCGGTAGGGGATCGCCCCGTACTCGATCGTCTTCGCGTCCCGCTCGCTGATCCCCGGCCACTGCGAGGAGAACTCCTCGCTGCCGGAGAGGCTGAGCTGCCAGGCGAAGACGGCGACGCAGATCGCGATCAGCGCCACCGTGACCACCGGGAAGCGCGCAGTGGGGACGTTGTCTCTGAGCGGGATCACGCGGGCGGCGGCGCCCCCTGCACCGCCGGAAGGCTATGCCGCCCGGGCGGGCAGGTTCTGGTCCGCGTGGTAGCTGGAGCGGACCAGCGGCCCGGAGGCCACGGATTCGAAGCCCAGCTCGTAGGCGGCCTTCTCCAGCGCCTCGAACTCCTCCGGGTGCCAGTAGCGGACGACCGGGAGGTGGTTCTCGGTGGGGCGCAGGTACTGCCCCACGGTCAGCACCTGCACCCGGTGCTCGCGGAGGATCCCGAAGGCCTCCACCATCTCCTCGAAGCTCTCCCCGAGCCCGACCATCAGCCCGGACTTGGTGACCACCTCGGGGCCGCCCATCTCCTTGGCCAGCCTCAGCACGCGGGCCGAGCGCATGAACCTCGAGCCCCGCCGCGCCTTCGGGTAGAGGCGCGGCACCGTCTCGACGTTGTGGTTGAAGACGTCGGGCCGCTCGTGGATCACCTTGGCCAGCGGCATCTCCTGGCCGCGGAAGTCGGGGGTCAGCACCTCCACCTTGCAGCCCGGCGCCTGCAACCTGATCGAGCGGATCACGCCGACGAAGGCGCTGGCCCCGTAGTCGGGCAGGTCGTCGCGATCGACCGAGGTGACGACCGCGTGCCGCAATCCCATCCGCTTCACCTGGTTGGCCACCCGCAGCGGCTCCAGCGGGTCGTTCCAGGTCGGCACTCCGGTCTTCACGTTGCAGAAGCCGCAGCGGCGGGTGCAGACGTCGCCGAGGATCATGAAGGTCGCCGTGCCGCGCTCCCAGCACTCGCCGACGTTGGGGCAGTTGGCCTCCTCGCAGACGGTGTGGAGTGCCTCGCCGCCGATCTCCTCCTTGAGGCGGCGGTAGGTGGGTCCGCCGGGCGCCGGCACCTTCAGCCAGGGCGGCTTGCGGGCGCGGCGGAAGGAGACGGCGTCGCCGGCCTCGCCCGCGGCGCCGCCGGGCTTGGCGCGCGAGCGGGTGACGTGGATGCGCTCGCTCGCCCCGGTGGGCGTCCCTCTCGTCTCGGTCGCCGTCTCGTTCATGCCACTCCGAGCCTAGCGTTATCGATTCCCAGGGAGACCGGCTCGGTCGGGACGGGCGAGCGGTCGTAGACCTCCGCGAACCGCGTCGTGAGCGTGCCGGCGAAGGCGCCCATGTCCTGCTCGGCGCCGAGCTCGCGGCCCAGCGAGGTGACTCGGCAGCCCTCGATCCCGCAGGGGACGATCCATTCGAACGGCTGCAGGTCGTTGTTGACGTTGATCGCGAGCCCGTGAGTCGTCACGCCGCGGCTCACGTGAACTCCGATCGAGCCGATCTTTCGCGCCTCTCCCGACGGCGGCGGCTCGCCGGTGGTCCAGACGCCGGTCAGGCCCTCGATCGTCCGCGCCTCCACGCCGTGCTCGGCGAGCGAGGAGATCGCGGTGCGCTCCAGCCGCCGCACGTACTCGTGCACGTCGTCTCCGAATGGTCTCAGCGAGACGATCGGATAGGCGACGAGCTGACCGGGCCCGTGGTAGGTGACCCGACCGCCCCGGTCGGTGTCGCAGACCTCGATCCCCTGGGCCTCGTACCACTCGTCGGCCATCGGCAGCTCCTCGTCGCTCGAGCGGCGCCCGCGCGTATAGACGGGAGGGTGCTCGAGCAGCAGCAGCACGTCGGGGATCTCGCCGTCCTGCCGAGCCTCGGCCAGCCAGCGCTGGGCGACCAGGCCCTGCTCATAGGGGACCAGTCCACAGGTGACGACGAGGACTTCCTCGCTCATACTTGAAATCGTTGCAGGCGCAAATGTCGAGTGACCGCTGGCCAGACGCCGGACTGCACCCGGGCCGCCTTCCCACGCCCAACCCAGACGGGCGTCTGATGGCCGCGCCGCCCTGGCTGGCGTGGCTCGGGGTCCTCCTTCCGGTGTTCTTCGCCGCCCTCGTCTACATGGCGCTCAGACCGCCGAGCGTCGACCTCGCCGCGCAGATGTTCCGCTCGGAGCTCTTCGCCTCGCACGGCTTCCTCTCCTGGAACAACTACTGGTACGGGGGCCACCACCTACCCGGTTACAGCCTGCTCTTCCCGCCGCTCGGCGCGGCGGTGGGCGCGACCGTCGTGGGCGGGCTCGCCGCCGTGGGCTCGACGGCGCTCTTCGGGACGATGGCGGATCGCGTCTACGGCCCCCGCGCCCGCCTCGCGACGCTCTGGTTCGGAGCGGGAACGATCGCCACCCTGCTCAGCGGCAGGCTCACCTTCGCCCTCGGCGTGGCGGTCGGGCTCGCCGCCCTCCTCGCCCTCCAGCGTGGGCGGCCGGGGATAGCGGCCCCGCTCGCCGTCGCCACCTCGCTCGCCAGCCCGGTCGCGGGGTTCTTCCTGGTGCTGATCGGCGGCGCCCTGGGGCTCGCCGGCTCGCGCCGCGACGGGGCGACCCTCGCCGCCTCGGCGGCGGCGCCGATCGCCCTGATGTCGCTCGCCTTCCCCGGCGCCGGCTCGGAGCCGTTCGCCGCCTCCAGCCTGGCGGGCACACTCGCCGTCACGGTCGCGGTCTGGCTTCTCCTACCGCGCCGGGAGCGGCTGTTGCGGTGGGGGATCGTCCTCTACGCCTGCGCCGTGCTGCTGATCTTCGTCGTGCCCACCCCCCTCGGCGGCAACGTGGTGAGGCTCAGCAACCTGCTCGCCGGGCCGGTGCTGGCGCTGGGGCTGGCCGGATCCCGTCGCTTCCTCGTTCTCGCGCTCTGCGCCGTGCCGCTCCTCTACTGGCAGTGGCATGGAGCGGTGCGGGACTTCTCACGGGCGGCGGGGGACCCCTCCGTCGAGCGCGAGTTCTACGCACCGCTGCTGGCCGAGCTCGACCGCCGTGCCGGGGGCGCGCCGGTGCGTATCGAGATACCACCCACGCTGGACCGCTGGGAGGCCTACTACGTGAGCCCGGAGTTCATGCTCGCCCGCGGCTGGATGCGGCAGCTCGAGTCCGACGAACTGAAGCTCTTCCGCTCCCATCTCACTCCGGCGACCTACCGCGCCTGGTTGCGCGCCCACGGCGTCAGCTACGTCGCCCTCCCGGACGCGCGCCTCGACTACATCGCCAAGCGCGAGGCAGCGCTGGTCAAGGGCGGCCTGCCCTACCTGGAGCTGATCTGGAGCAGCCGGGACTGGCGGCTCTACGAGGTGCGGGGCGCGACCGGCCTCGTGGACACGCCGCTGCGGCTCACCTCGCTCGGTGTCGACTGGTTCGAGCTGCGCGCTCCCCAGGCGGGCCTGTTCAAGCTGCGCATCCACTTCAACGCCTACTGGACGCTGTCGGGCGGCGCCGTGGCCTGCCTGCGTGAGAGGGGGCCCTGGACCCTGGTCGAAGTCAGCCGTCCCGGCCGGCTGCACGTCGGCACCGGCCTCAGCGCGGACGGCCTGCTCGGCAGACACCGGGTCTGCTCGGAGCGCGTGGGCTAGAGCGCCAGCGAGAGCGGCTCTTCGAGCAGGGTGCGGATGCGGGCGAGGAACTCGGCTCCCTCGGCGCCGTAGAGGATGCGGTGGTCGCAGGCGAGGTCGATCGACATCAGGTGCGCGGTGGCGATCTCTCCGTCGCGGACCACCGGGCGCTCGACGATCGCGCCGACCGCGAGGATCGCCGCCTGCGGCGGGTTGATCACCGCCGAGAAGCTGTCGATCCCGTACATCCCCAGGTTGGAGACCGTGAAGGTGGCGCCTGACAGCTCGGGTGGCGTGATCGAGCCGTCGCGGACCCGCTCGGCGAGCGCACGGGACTCGGTGGCGATCTGGCGCAGGCCCTTGCGGTCGGCGTCGAAGACGGTGGGGACGATCAGAGCTTCGCGGGCGGCGACGGCGACCCCGACGTTGACCCGCGAGTAGAGCTCGAAGCGGCCGTCTCGGTAGGCGCCGTTGGCGCGCGGGTGCTCGCGCAGCGCCAGCGCGCACGCCTTGACCACCATGTCGTTGAAGGAGGGCACGATCTCACCCTCCTGCGCGGAATCCTTCAGCCTCGCCCGCGCCTCGACCGCGCGGCTCATGTCCACCTCGACCTGCAGGTAGAAGTGCGGCGCCGTTGCCTTCGACTCCGCCATCCGCCTTGCGATCGTCCCCTGAAGCTTGCTCAGGTCCGCGTACTCGACCTGTCCCTTCGCAGTCTCCGGGCTCGGCGGCCTCTCCGCGGGCGCCGCCGCCGGCGGCGCCTCCTCCTCCGCCGGTTCGGCCGGCGCCTCCTCAGCAACCGCAACGCCCTCCTCCGCCGCCCGCTCCACATCAGACTTCACGATCCGGCCACCGGGCCCGGAGCCGCGTAGCTGACTCAGGTCGAGGCCTTTCTCCTCAGCCAGGCGCCGCGCAAGCGGCGAGGCCTTCGGCCTGTGCCCATCACCTTCGGCAGCTTTGGGCTCAGGTTCAGCGGCCTCTTCCGCGGGTGGCGCGGTGGAGGGTTCCCCGCCCGCAGCCTGCGAGGACGGGGTGCCCTCCGCCGCGACAGGACCCGCGGGCGAGGGCGTTGGTTCTGGCTCCTCGCCCGCAGCCTGCGAGGACGAAGGGCCCTCCCCGGCGACAGGACCCGCGGCCGAGGCGGTGGTCTCACCTGCGGAATCCCCGACCTTGGCGATGGGCGTCCCGATCGAAACCGTCTCGCCCTCCTGAACGAGGATCTCGCTCAGAGTCCCGGAGACATCGGATTCGTACGCCATGTTCGCCTTGTCCGTCTCGATCTCCACCAGCTCGTCGCCGACCGCGATCTCGTCGCCGACCTGCTTCAGCCACTGCAGGATCGTGCCCTCCTCCATCGAGTCCGAGAGGCGCGGCATCACCACATCTGCCATCAGCGCGCCCCCTCCAGCGCCGCCAGGGCGGCCTTGACCACGTGCTCCTCGTGCGGGATCGCCGCCTGCTCGAGCCGCCGCGAGTACGGCATGTGGACGTCGGCGCCGGTCACCCGCTGCACGGGCGCATCGAGGTAGTCGAATGCCTGCTCGGTGATCAGAGTGGACAGGTTCGCACCGACGCCGCCGTGCGGCCAGCCCTCCTCGACGATCACCGCCCGGTTGGTCTTTCGGACCGACCCCAGGATCGTGTCGAGATCGAGGGGGCGCAGGGTGCGGGGGTCGATCACCTCGGCCTCGACGCCGTGCTCGTGCGACAGCGCCCGCGCCGCGTCCTCGGCCACCTGGGCCATCTTGAGGATGCCGACGATCGTCACGTCGCCTCCCTCGCGTCGCACCGCCGCCTCGCCGAACCGCAGCACCTCGTCGTCCTCGGCGACCTCGCCGCGGCTGCCGTAGAGGCTCTCGTGCTCGATGAAGATCACCGGGTTCTCGTCGCGGATCGCCGCCTTCAGCAGCGCCTTGCCATCCCCCGGAGTGGAGGGGCAGGCGACCAGCAGGCCGGGGACCTGGAGGTAGAGCGCCTCGAAGCTGTGGGAGTGGGTGGGGCCGAGCTGGTGGCCGCCGCCGCCCGGCATGCGGATCACCATCGGCACCCGCGCCTGCCCGTTGAACATGTAGGGGATCGCGGCGGCGTGATTGAAGATCTGGTCGAGCGCCAGCAGCGAGAAGTTGACCGTCATCAGCTCGACGATCGGCCGCAGGCCGGCCATCGCGGCGCCCACCCCGGTGCCGACGATCGTGTTCTCGGAAATCGGGGTGTCGCGCACGCGCCGCTCACCGAACTCATCGAGCAGCCCCTCGGTCACCTTGAAGGCCCCCTGGAAGACGCCGACGTCCTCGCCCATCACGAACACCGACTCGTCGCGGCGCATCTCCTCCGCCATCGCGTCGCGCAGCGCTTCCCGCATCCGCAGTGTCGCCATCAGTCGTCGACCTCCTCGGCGACCCCCGGCTCCGAGCCCTCTTCGATGTCGCCGGTCTCGGCCGGGTTCGGCCGCGGCCCGTCGGGCTGGCCGGCGTAGGCGGCGCCGGCCTCGGCCAGCTCGCGCGCCGCCTCCGGCATCTGCTCCTCGCGCTCGCCGCGGTGCGGCTCGGGGCTTCGCTCGTCCACCGCGTACCAGCCGGCTTCGGTGTCGAGCACGTAGAGCTTCTCGTAGAGCGTGTCGAGCGCCGGCTCGGGTGAGGCGTCGGCGAACTCGACCGCGGCCCTCACCTGCTCCTCGGCCTTGCCGCGGATCTCCTCCACCTCGCGCTCGCCCAGCACGCCGGCCTCGACGCAGCGCCGCGCGAAATTCTCGATCGGGTCTTTCTGGCGCCACTCCTCGACCTCCTCGCGCTCGCGGTAGACCTCGGGGTCGGCCGCCGAGTGGCCGCGGTAGCGGTAGGTGAACGCCTCGAGCAGGTTGGGGCGACGCTCCTCGCGCGCCATCCGGATCCCCTCGGCGACCGCCTCGCGGACCGCGATCACGTCCATTCCGTCGATCCGCTCCCCGGGGACGCCGTAGCCCTCCGCCTTCTTGGAGAGGTCGGTCTGGGCGGAGTGGCGCTCGACCGAGGTCCCCATCCCGTAGAGGTTGTTCTCCACCAGGAAGAAGACCGGCAGCTTCCAGAGCGCGGAGAGGTTCATCGTCTCGCCGAAGTTGCCGGTGTTGGAGGCGCCGTCGCCGAACATGCAGACCGTCACCGTGTCTTCGCTGCGGTAGTCGGAGGCAAGCGCCAGGCCGGCGGCGATCGGCAGGCTGCCGCCGACGATGCCGTAGCCCCCCATGAAGCGGTGCTCGCGGTCGAAGACGTGCATCGAGCCGCCGCGCCCGCCGCTCGTTCCGTCCACCCTGCCGAACAGCTCCGCCATCACGTGTTTGGGGTCGGTGCCGCGGGCGATCGCGTGCCCGTGGGTGCGGTAGGCGCCGATCAGGTAGTCGTCCTCGCGCATCGCCGCGACCGTACCCACGATCGTCGCCTCCTCCCCGATGCCCAGGTGCAGGAAGCCGCCGGCTTTGGCCCGCTGGTACTGACGCCCCGCCTCCTCCTCGAAGCGGCGGATCAGCGTCATTCGCGCCAGCAGCTCGTAACAGGTTGAGGCGTCGGGAAGATCGGCCACGAACTGACCTTAGCTGGCGGCCGCCACGGCCTCCTCGAGCCTGTCGTCACCCCAAAACACCTGCTTGCCGACCACCAGCGAGGGCACGCCGACCACGCCGCGGTCGCCCGCCTCTTCGGTCGCCTCGCGCAGGGCGCCCTTCACGGTGTCGGTGCCTGCGGCCTTCTGCACCGCGTTGGGATGCAGCTCGCAGGCGGCGGCGGCCAGCAGCACGTTGTCCGGCTCGCTGAGGTCGCGGCCGGCGGCGAAGGCCTGACGGAAGGCGGCGAGTGCGAAGGAGACGGCGCGGCCTGTCTGCTTCGCATAGGTCGCCGCCCGCATCGCGAACAGCATGTTGCCCGGCCAGGGGTCGGGCCACGCCATCGCCGGCAGTCTGTAGGCCGCCGCGCGCTGCTCCACCACCGCCATTCCCTCCTCGCGCCCCGGCCCGTTCCCCCACGAGTCGCGGCCGAAGCGCTGGAAGAGGCCGCCCAGCAGGATCGGCCGCCACTCCGGCTGCTCCAAGCCGGCCTCGGCGAACAGCCCACTGACCCTCTCCGCCGCCAGGTAGGCGTAGGGCGAGCCGAGGTCGAAGTAGAAGGTGGGTCGGGAGTCAGGGATGCGGTGACTTTATGGGACCGTGCGACAATGCCGCCGCATGTCGTTCCGACGAAGCGCGACGGGCGTCCTCTCGGCGGTCGCGGGCCTGCTACTCGTGGTCGCTCCCGCGCAGGCCGTGACCTATACGGTCACCCGCACCGACGATCCGGCGCCGGGGCCCTGCCTCCCGGCAGATTGCTCGCTGCGAGAGGCGCTGAACGCCTCCAACGAATCTACGACCGTCGACGACCTGGTCGAGGTGCCGGCCGCGACCGAGCGATACGACGTCGACCTCGGCGGACTCCCGATCAACGACGAGGTGGAAGTCCGCGGGGAAGGCGCTGACAGGGTCATTCTCGATGCCGAGGGCAACAGCCCCGTGGTCAGCATTGGAGGCGGGGCAAGCGCGGCGGTGCTCGTCGGCCTCACGATCACCGGCGGGGAAGACGGCGGCATCCAGAACAACGGGACGCTCACCTTGCGCGGCGTGAGCGTCCAGCACAACATCAGCAGCATCGGCGGCGGCGCGATCCAGAGCAACGGGCCGGTCACGATCGAGTCGAGCTTCGTCGGCTTCAACCGGACGGATGGAGGCGTGGGCGGCGCCATCCATTCCAACGGGCCGGTCACCGTGGTCAACAGCACCGTGGCCTGGAACTCGACGGACGGATTCGGCGGCATCAGCGGCAACGACCCGGTCACGCTTACGAGCAGCGCCGTCGTCTTCAACCGCAGCGACACGTCCGCGGGCGCTGGCGCGAGCGGCGACCCGCTCACCCTGCGCGACAGCATCCTGGCCGGCAACCGCGATGGCAAAGGCATCGCGAACTGCGTCGAGGCGGCCATCTCCATGGGTGGGAACGTGGAGGACGCGGCAACGTGTGGCCTGGGGGGGAATGACCGGCCCAACACAGATCCGGGGCTCGGGCCGCTCGGTCTTCACGGTGGGACGACACTCGTGCACAGCCTGTTGCCGGGCGGCGGCGCCGTGGACGCGGCCGGGACGTGCCCTGCGCTGGATCAGCGCGGTGGCCTCAGGCCGCTCGGTGTGGCATGCGACAGCGGCCCGTTCGAGCTGGAGCCTCAGCCACCACCCCCGCTCGTCGTGTCGCCTGCCGACGAGGTCGTCGCTCTGGGAATTGCCGGCAGGCGGCTGCGCATCAATAGGCGAGGGGTCGCGAGGCTGACGCTGACCTGCCCGCGCTCTGAGGAATCGCCGCCGTGCAGCGGGCGGGTGGTGCTGAGAACGCGGCGGACGGTTCGCTTCAAGGGCGGTAAGCGCCGCGTCGTCCTGGCCAAGGCCGGCTTCAGGATCGGCGCCGCCGGGTCGAGGCGCGTCGGGCTGAAGCTCGCCAGGGCCAAGCTCGAGCTGGTGCGATCCGAGCGCTCCGCGCGGCGGGCGCTGGCCATCATCCGGGTATCCGACACCGCCGGGAACACCCGAGTGATACGCCGTGGCTTCGGGTTGATCCCGCCGAGATAGACGGACGCGCGGGCCCTCGCCGGCGGTGACGCCGTCTAGGCGTGAATCGCCCAGCCGTCCACGGCCCGGGCGGCGTCGAGGATCGCCTCGGAGATGGTCGGGTGGGGGTGAGCGATCCGCGCCAGCTCCTGGTAGCCGCCCTCCAGCGCCATCGTCGCGACCAGCTCGGGGATCATGTCGCAAGCGCTGTTGCCGACGATGTGGGCGCCGAGCACCTCGCCGTACTTGGAGTCCACCACGAGCTTGACCAGCCCGTCTTTGTCGTCGTAGACGGTCGCCCCGCCGACCCCGCCCAGCTTCTGTTTGCCGACCTTGACGTCGTGGCCGGCCTCCTTGGCCGCCGCCTCGGTGAGCCCGACGCTCGCCACCTGCGGCTGGCAGAAGGTGGCGCCGGGGACGAGGTTCTGGTCGACCGGATGGGTCTCGGCCCCGGCGGCGTGCTCGACCGCGACGACCCCTTCCTCGGAGGCCTTGTGGGCGAGCGCCTTGGCGTGGACCAGGTCGCCGATCGCGTAGACGTTCTCCTTGCTGGTCCTGCCGAACTCGTCGACCTTGATCTTGCCGTTCTCCTCCAGCTCGACTCCCGCCTCCTTCAGCCCGAGCCTCTCTACGTCGGGGCCGCGGCCGCCCGCGACGCAGAGGTAATCGACCTCCGCCGACTCGTCGCCGTAGCTGAACTTGACCGAGCTCTCGCCCGCCTCGACGTTCTCCACCGGCCTGCCTGTGGAGACCGTGATGCCCTGTTTCTTGAAGACGCGTTCGACGACTTTCGCCATGTCGCGGTCCTCGGCGGGGAGGATCTGATCGAGCATCTCGATCAAGAGCACCTCGGTCCCGAAGCGGCCGTAGGCGGAGGCGATCTCGCTGCCCGAGGCGCCGGCCCCGACCACTGCCATCTTCTTCGGCTGCTCGGGAAGCGACCAGGCGCCCCAGGTATCCACCACCCTGTCGCCGAACTCGACGCCGGGGATCGGCAGGGCCACCGAGCCAGTGGCGAGCACGACCGTGCCCGCCTCGAAGACGTCGTCGCCCACCTTCACGCCTCCCTCCGCGGTCAGCGAGCCGTCCCCCTCGATCATCGTCACCTTGTTC
>DASUUD010000285.1:0-7479 GCA_036374255.1 Solirubrobacterales bacterium
GATCCGGCTGTAGGGCCGTCAGGCCGGGACGTCGAAGTGCGTCATCCCCCTGAGCTCCTCGTAGCGCTCCGAGATCTCCTCCTCCGTCAGCCGTGCGACCCGCTCGGTGCCGAACTCCTCGACGTTGAAGGAGGCGAGCACCGTCCCGTAGCCCATCGCCCGCCGCAGGGTCGGTTCGTCGAGTTCGCCGTCGTGGCTGTCGAGGTAGCCGAGGAAGCCCCCGGCGAAGCTGTCGCCGGCGCCGGTCGGGTCGCGGACGTCCTCGAGCGGGTAGCCCGGCAGGGCGAAGAAGCTGTCCTCGGTGAAGAGGGCCGCCCCGTACTCGCCCTGCTTGGCGACCACGGCGCGGGGCCCGTGGCCCATCACCACACTGGCGGCGCGCGCCAGGTTCGCCTCGCCGGTGAGCTGGCGGATCTCCGCGTCGTTGACGATCACGCAGTCGACTTCGCCGATCGCGGCGAGCAGCGAGTCCCTCGCCGTCTCGATCCAGAGGTTCATCGAGTCGAGCGCCGTGAATCGAGCCCCATTGCAGAGGCCGCGGACCCGCCGCTGCAGGTCGGGCTGGATATTGGCGAGGAAGAGCACCTCGGCGTCCCGCGAGCGCTCCGAGAGCTTCGGCTCGAAGTCGGCGAAGACTCCGAGCTGGGTGTCCTCGGTGTGGGCGACGTTGAGGTCGTACTCGTAGCGGCCGCGCCAGAAGAACGACCTGCCGCCATCGACTCTCTCGATGTCGTCGGTGCCGATGCCGCGACTCTCCAGCACCTCGAACTCGGCCTCACCGAAGTCGTCGCCGACCGGTCCGACCGGCCTCACCTCGGTGAAGAAGCTGGCGGCCAGCGAGAAGTGCACGGCGGTCCCGCCGAGCATCCGCTCGCGCTCCCCGAACGGGGTTTTGACGGAATCGAAGGCGATGGATCCCACCACGGTCAGCGACATGGGCGGGAGGGTATAGGGGCCGGCCGTCTATGGTTCGCCGCCGCGTGAAGGCGATTCAGATAGAAGAGTTCGGCGGGCCGGAGGTGCTCCGGCTCCGCGACGTCCCGGACCCCGAGGCGGGCGAGGGCGAGGTCCTGGTCGAGGTCGCCCGCGCCGGGATCAACTTCGCCGACACGCACGCAACGCGGAACGACTACCTGGCGAAACAGGAGCTACCGCTGATTCCCGGGGGCGAGGTGAGCGGGCGCACGTCGGACGGCCGCCGCGTCGCCGCGATCCTAGGCGGCGGTGGCTACGCGCAGAAGGTCGCCGTGCCGGAGGCCCTCCTCGTGCCGCTGCCCGACGAGGTGGAGGACGACGTGGCCGCCGCGCTGCTCCTCCAGGGGCTGACGGCGCTCGCGCTGGTGCGGCGCTGCGCGCGAATCGAGCCGGGAGAGACGATCGTCGTCGAGGCGGCCGCCGGCGGCACCGGCACCCTCGCGGTTCAGCTCGCCAAGCGGGCCGGGGCGCGGGTGATCGGGCTCGCCTCGAGCGAGGAGAAGCGGGCGTTGGTCGAGAGGCTCGGGGCGGACGCGACCGTCGACTCGCGCTCGAAGAACCTCAAGGAGGCGATTCGCGAGGCCAACGAAGGCAGGCGGGTCGACGCGGTCCTTCACATGAGCGGCGGCGAGGCGTTCGACGAAGAGCTGGGGACGCTGGCGCCGTTCGGGAGGATGGTCGTATTCGGGATCGCCTCGCGCGAACAGCGCCAGGTCTCCGCCGCGGCTCTGCTGTGCGGCTCCAAGTCCGTGATCGGCTTTTGGCTCGCCCACCTGGTGGTCCGTCCCGAGCTGGTGGCGCCGATGATCTCCGAGCTGTTCGAGGCGGTCACGGCGGGAGAGCTCGAGGTGACGATCGGGGGCGTCTACCCGCTCTCGGAGGCGGCACGAGCCCACGAGGACCTGATCGCCCGCCGCACATCCGGCAAGCTGCTCCTGGATCCCACCGCATGACCGCCTTCCGCGACCTCGGGCTCGTCGCGGAGATCCAGCTGGTGCTCGACGAGCTGGGCTACGAGGAGCCGACGCCGATCCAGGAGCAGGCGATCCCGGAGCTGCTCGCCGGCCACGACGTGATCGGGCAGGCGCAGACGGGGACCGGCAAGACCGCCGCCTTCGGGCTTCCCCTTCTCCAGTACCTCGATCCGGACAACGACGAGGTGCAGGCGATCGTCCTCACCCCGACCCGGGAGCTGTGCATCCAGGTCACGCAGGCGCTGCGCGCCTACGCCGAGCACCTCGATGTGGAGATCGTCGCCGTCTTCGGAGGCGCCCCGATCCGCTCCCAGCAGGCGCAGCTGCGGGCCGGGGCCCATGTCGTCGTCGCCACCGTGGGCCGGATGATGGACCTGATGTCGCGCCGCTCCCTCGTCCTCACCGTGGTCCGCTATGTCGTCCTCGACGAGGCCGACGAGATGCTCGACCTCGGCTTCATCGAGGACGTGGAGAAGATCCTGCGGATGTGCCCGAGCGGCCGCCAGACTGCGCTCTTCTCAGCGACCATTCCGCCCCCGATCCAGCGGCTGGCCGAGGGATATATGTACGAGCCCACCGCGATTCGGATCACGCCGAAGAAGCTGACCGTCGACGCGATCGAACAGGCCTTCGTCGAAGTCCCGGCGAAGGACAAGGCGGATCGCCTCGTCAAGTTGCTGAAGGCCGAGGAACCCGAGCAGGCGATCATCTTCTGCCGCACAAAAGTCGGCGCCGCGCGCTTGGAGAGGACCCTGAAGGAGAGGGACCTCGACGTGAAGGTCCTGCACGGGGACATGAGCCAGGGGGCGCGCGACGGGGTGATGATCGCCTTCAAGGACCATCGGGTGAAGCTGCTTGTGGCCACCGACATCGCGGCGCGCGGGCTCGACATCGAGCACGTCACCCACGTCATCAACTACGACGTCCCCGCCTCTTCGGAAGTCTACGTGCACCGCATCGGGCGAACCGGGCGGGTGGGGAGGACGGGCCGGGCGATCACCCTCGTCACCCCCGCACAGCGCGAGGAGATCGAGAGGATCGAGCGCGACGTGAAGACCTCGATCGGGGAGTGGGAGAGCCCCGAGGAGCGGCTCGAGCACGCGCCCCGCCCCCGTCGCAGGGACCGTGAGGGCGGGAACGGAAGGGCGCCGAGAAAGGTCGCGGCCGGCAACGCGAAGCTCTTCGTCAACCGCGGCAGCCGCAGCGGCATCACCGACGAGGACCTGCGCTGGGCGCTGCGCGAGGGGGCGGTGATCCCGGAGGATGACATCGCCTCGATCAACGTCCTGGAGCGTTTCTCCTTCGTCGAGGTTCGGGCCGAACATGCCGACCGCGCCGTCGAGTACCTCGACGGGACGAAGCTCCACGGCAAGGAGATCCGGCTCGAGCTGGCGAAGGCCTAGGCCTGCCGGCCGGTCAGCTCGGCGATTCGCGCGAAGAGCTGGTCGAAGTCGATCGGCTTGGTGACGAAGCCGGAGATCGCAAGGCCGGCGGACGAGGCGGCGTCCATCTCGTCCTGGTGGGCGCTGACGATCAGCGCCGGCGTGTCGATCCCGGCCTGGCGCAGCTCGCGCAGCGCGTCGATGCCCGATTTGCGGGGCATCATCGCGTCCAGCAGCAGGATGTCCGGCGGGCCGTCGTTGCCAGACCGCACGGCGTCAACGACCTCCTGGCCGTCCGCAACGCCCTCGACCTCGTATCCCGCCATCTCGAGCCGCGTCCTGATTAGGAGCAGGATCGTCTCCGAGTCGTCGGCGACCAGGATGCGGGTCATGAGCCCTTGCCCCCCACAGCCTGTCCTGCATCGGCCCTGGCCCCGGCGGGGAGGGCGGGCAGGCGAAAGCGGAACGTCGACCCGACTCCCGGGGTCGAGTCGACCGAGATCGTGCCGCCGTGCAGCTCGACCAGCGATTTGGAGATCGCCAGTCCCAGTCCGGTCCCGCCGACGCGCTGGGTGAGTCCCGCTTCCCCGCGAGTGAAGCGCTCGAAGATGTGCTTGACCTGCTCGGCTGGAATCCCCGGCCCGTCGTCGATGACCCCGATCTCGACGCCGCGACCGTAGCGCTCGGCCGTCACTTCGATCGTCGTTCCCTCGGGGCAGTACTCGTTCGCGTTGGTGAGCAGGTTGACGAGAACCTGGCGGATCCGGTCGGCGTCGGCGTTCACCCGCGGCAGGTCGGGGTCGATGCGATCGACCAAGCGCTGCCCCCGAGCCTCGATCTGTCCCCGCATCGTTCGCATCGCTTCCTCCACCATCTGGCCGACCTCCACCGGCACCGACCGGATCGTCAGTCGGCCGGCGTTGCTGCGCGCCAGGTCGAGCAGGTCGTTGAGGAGCCGCACCAGGTGACGTGTGTTGTCGAGGATCACCTCGACTGTCTCCGCCTGCTTGGGGGTGAGCCGTTCCCGCTCCAGCACCAGCAGCTCGGCGAAGCCCTGCACCGCCGTGAGGGGGCTGCGAAGCTCGTGGGACGCGGTCAGCACGAACTCGTCTTTCATCCGGTCCAGCTGGTCCCGTTCTCCGGCCCTCCGCTGCAACTCCTCCGCCATCTCGTTGAAGGCGGTGCCCAGCGTCGCGGTCTCCGAGAGGCCCCCCACCGTGACCCGGGCCTCGAGATCGCCCCTCGCCAGGCGTTCCGAGGCCTGCACGAGATCCTCGAGCGGGCGTCGCATCGTGGAGATCAGCCCGCTGAACAGAAGCGCCGCCCCGGTCAGGCCGGCGATCAGCCCCGCCCCGACGAGCAGCGCCGTGTCGCGGGTCTGGTCGTCGATCTCGTCGCGAAGAACCTGCCGCTGCCGTTGCTCCTCGATGATCGCCAGCCGAGACCTGGCGGGGCTCCGTCCCTGCGCCAGCCGGTTGCGAGCGCGGATCTCCTGTTGGTAGGAGCGGGCGGTCGCGTTCTCGTAATCCTGCCGCTGCTGGAGAAAGCGGGCGACCCCGATCACCGCCAGCGCGGTCAGCACCGCGAAGGCGATCGCGAAGCCGATCGTCAGCCGGTTGGCGATCGACGGGCTTAGCCGGAAGCGTCGTCGTGAATATGCTTGCGAGCCGATGGGCGACGAGGCTACAGGCACGGCCGACGGGATTGCAGGGGCGCCGCAGGGCATCGACCGCTCAGGCGTGGAGTCCTGGTTCGCCGAGCACGTGCCGGAGGCGAAGCTGCCGCTTGCCTTTGAGCGGATCTCGGGCGGCCACTCGAACCTGACCTACGGCGTCACCGACGCGGCCGGCCGCCGCTGGGCGCTGCGACGGCCGCCGCTGGGCAAGCGGCTCGGCTCCGCCCACGACATGGCGCGCGAGCACAAGGTGGTCTCGGCGCTTGCCCCGACCGACGTCCCGGTGGCCCCGGTGGTCGGGCTCTGCGAGGACGAGAGCGTCAACGAAGCTCCCTTCTACGTGATGGAGTTCGTCGAGGGGCCGGTCCTGCGCTTCCGCGCCGACGCCGCCGCCTTTCCCGAGGAGGCCGATCGCCACGCGATCGGCGAGCGGGTGGTCGACACGCTCGTCGCGATCCACGCCGTCGACCCCGACGCGGTCGGACTCGGCGACCTCGGCCGCAAGGAGGACTACGTTTCCCGCCAGCTGCGCCGCTGGCACGGCCAGTGGGAGAAGTCGAAGACGAGGGAGCTGACGGCGATCGACGCCGTACACGAGCGGCTCTCGGCGCGGATCCCAGAGCAGGGGCCGGCGACGATCGTGCACGGCGACTACAGGCTCGACAACATGATCCTCACCCCCGGCGGCGAGGTGGCCGCGGTGGTCGATTGGGAGCTGTGCACGCTCGGAGATCCCCTCGCCGACGTGGGCCTGCTGATGGTCTACTGGTCCCAGCCCGGCGACGAGGTCGTCCCGATGTTCGACCCGGCCACGATGGAGCCCGGCTTCCCCTCCCGCGAGGAGCTGAGGGAGCGCTACGCCGAGCGCTCCGGCCGCGACCTCTCGCAGCTCGACTTCTACGTGGCGCTCGGCTACTGGAAGCTGGCGATCATCCTTGAGGGGGTCTACGCCCGCTACGCGGCCGGCCAGTACGGCAAGACCGACGAGGGCATCCACGAGTTCGCCCGCGTCGTCGAGCGCCTCGCCGAGGCCGCGGAGGCCGCCGAGCTCAGGCGCTGAGGTCGTCAGGTCCCCGGCGAAGAGGCAGATCAAACGCGGTCACCGGCGCGGAGTTCGCCGACAGGGCGGTGAGCGGGGCCGAGATCGACGCTGTCAGGTAGCCCGATTGCGCCAGGTTGCCGGAATCCCGCGCCTCCAGTAAGTTCCCGCGGTCGAGGTCGAGGATGGAATCGGCCAGGCGCAATCGTGCGCTCGACCGGCGGTGAGGGCGCCGAGAGCCACCCCTCACGGGATTCAAAGGGGGATCGATGATCAAGCGCTCGTTGCCGTCGCCGGCGATGGTCGTGGCATGCATCGCGCTCTTCGTGGCGCTCGGCGGCAGCGGCTATGCGGCTACGAACATCTCCTCGAACGGGGAGGAGGCGACGGCGTCCAAGGGCAAGAAGGGCAAGCGCGGACCGCGCGGACCGCGGGGGCCGCGGGGGCCGCGTGGTCTGATCGGGCCGCAGGGCGCGCCCGGGCCGCAGGGCGCCCCGGGACTGGATGCGTTCGGTCAGCTCGACTACAACATCGGGGGCGCCGTGGGGGTCGAACCCGGTCAACAGGTCGGCGTGGTCGCCAACTGCGACCCGGGGTTTCATGCAGTCGGCGGGGGCGTGCTCAGCTCCTCCGAAGAAGTCGGACAGAGCATCAACAGCTCCTATCCGTCGGACGGCACGGGGGACCTCGGAACCACCGCCTGGGTCGGCTTCGTCGACAACCAGACCAGCGAAGAACAGGGAGCGGCCGCGTTCGTGATCTGCGCCAAGGCCGCCACGGTGACCGGCCCGTAGCTTCGCGGAGCGGGAGGCGGCTGCGGCCGCCTCCCCCTGCCGCGGCTCAGATCGGCCGCGGAGCGTGCTTGGGCTCGAGCTCCCCGCTGGCCTCGGCCTCTGCGCGCTTCGCCCAGCGGTTCAGCTCGCGCCGGGCGAGCACCATTTTGTGCACCTCGTCGGGTCCGTCCGCGAGGCGCAGCATGCGGGAGAAGCGCCACAGCGCCGCGAGCGGCGTGTCGTCGGTCATCCCCAGCGAACCGTGTATCTGGATCGCCCGGTCGAGCACCTCCATCACCATGTTGGCGGCGACGATCTTGATCGCGGAGATCGCCTGGCGAGCGGCTCGCTTGCCGTCGGTGTCCATCTTCCACGCCGCGTACATGGTCAGCAGCCTGGCCTGGTCGATTTCCATCCGTGAGGCGGCGATCGCCTCCTGGACGAACTGCTTGTCGCCGAGCGGCCCGCCGAAGGCCTCGCGTTCGTTGGCGCGGCGGCACATCATCTCGTGGGCGCGCTCGGCGGTTCCGATCGCCCGCATGCAGTGGTGGATACGGCCGGGGCCGAGGCGGTCCTGGGCGATCGCGAAGCCCTTGCCCTCCTCGCCGAGCAGGTTCGCGGCGGGGACGCGGCAGTCCTCGTAGCGGATCTCGCAGTGGCC
>DASUUD010000286.1:0-2325 GCA_036374255.1 Solirubrobacterales bacterium
CTGGCCCACGACCACCGGATAAGTGAGCAAAGTGATCTCGTCGACAAGCCGGTTGTCGAACAGCCAGCGCACCAGGGCGCCGCTGCCGTGCACCTGCAGCTCACCCGCCGGTCCGGATTTCATCTCGCCGATGGCCGCCGCGACGTCTCCGGAGAGGACGGTCGTGTCTGCCCATTGCGGGTCGGTGAGTGTGGTCGATGCGACGTACTTGGGCCGCGTGTTCAACGCCGCTGCGATGGGGTTGCCCGGATCTGCCATTACTCCCCAGTAGCCGGCAAAGATCTCGTAGGTCCGCCGGCCGAACAGGAACGCGTCGGCGCGCCCGTAGACCTCGGTTAGAAAGGTCGCGGCCTCGTTGTCGAAGAGCGGCAGAGCCCATCCGCCGCGCTCGAATCCGCCCCTGCGGTCCTCCTCCGGCCCGCCGAGCCCCTGCATCACGCCGTCGACAGAGACGAACGTGGTGGTCGTCAGCTTCATGGTCGCGGTTCCCTTCTCGTTGATTTCTCGTTGGATTGGTCGTCGTTCGGTCGGACCGGGCCGCACCGATCTCATCGGTCGTGGCACGGTCCGTGCTGCAGGTTCACGCTCTGCCTTTTCCGAACAAGGACTCGCGCTGCTCAGCGTCGACCGTGATGTGTCCTGCGACGATGACCATGGGTGCGCTCCTCTTCCTAAGTCCTCGTGTGTCAAGGCATCTCCCATCGCGTACGCACAGACAGCAGGAGCGCCCGAAACTCTGCGAACAGCTGGCTTGGACGAGGGCCCAGGATGCAAGCGGTCCGCGATCCAGCGAGCGACAGCGCGGCTTCAGCACCGAGTCACCGGTTGAGCCGCTAGCGCAGGCCGAACGACGGGGCGCTCATCCCGCCTAAGCGACGACGAATGTGTAGTCGCGCTCGATCCGGCCGTCCCCGGCGATGACGAGGAAGTTGAGCCCGACTCCGAACACCTCTCCGTCCTTGGTGACCGCCTCCCAGTGGAACTTGACGACGTCGCCGAGTCGTTCGGCGTCGTCGCGCCCCCGGAAGCTGAGCCCCTCGGAGCCGACCCAGTGCTCGTACGCGCTCGCCACCCGAGCTTCTATCGCCTCGTATCCCCGTGCCTCGAGGATCGCCGTCAGCCCGATTCCGGGTTGCGCCGCGATCCCGCGGATCTCCTGCGGCGGCTGGAGGATATGCCTCCCGTCCTCCGTCCAGAGCTCGGCGATCAGCCGCCGGCGCCGGTCGGCATCGGGCTCGTTCCAGAGCGCGAGGTACCTCTCCGCCAACCCGGCCGCGCGCCGGGATGAGATTTCGACGAAAGCATGTGCGTCGGTCATCGGTTACCTCCGTTGATCGTCTGGTTGCTTCGCCGTCAACGGTCCCGAAGGAAAGGCCGCGCGTCGATTACCTCTCGTGTAACGCCGGCCGGCTTTACCACGCTGGGTAATGGAACGGGATCGGACGCCCCGGTAACTTCAATCGGGTGGTCGTCCAGACCGAGCAGGAGCCCCAGACCGCGGGCGAGCTGATCCGCTTCTGGCGCACGCGACGCGGCCTCAGCCAGCTCGAGCTGTCCCTGGACGCGAACGTCTCGACCAAGCACCTGAGCTTCGTCGAGACCGGCCGGTCCAGCCCGAGTCGCCAGCTCCTCGTCCACCTGGCCCAGCACCTCGATCTGCCGATCACCGAGCGCAATCGACTGCTGCTCGCGGGCGGCTTCGCGCCCCCCTATCTGGAGCTGCCCTACGATGGGGAGATGATGCAGCCGCTTCGGGAGTCGCTCGAGCGGCTGCTCGAGGCGCACGAGCCGAACCCGGCTCTGATCGTCGACGGGCTCTGGAACCTGATCGAGTCCAATCGAGCCGCGTCGCTTCTCTGGGACGGCGTCGACCCGGAGCTCCTCGAGCCACCGATCAACCTGCTCCGCCTCGGCGTTCACCCGGGCGGCCTGCCGCGGATCTCGTCGATGACCGCCGCGTGCAACGCGCCGCTGATCCACCGGCTGAAGCGGAGGAGCCGCGAGGACGCCGATCCCGGGCTGGCCAAGCTCATCGAGGAGGTCGAGGCCTACCTCCCCGCCGAGCCACCGACCAGCCCGGCCACCGAGCCGGTGGTCTCGCTCAGGCTGCAGACCCCCCTCGGCGAGGTCAAGCTGTTCACGGTCATCGCCACTCTCGGCGCCCCGCTCGACGTCACGGCGGCGAACCTCGCGATCGAGACCTTCCTGCCGATGGACCCCGGGAGCGCAGCGCGGCTCGCCGAGCTGAGCGCGGCCCGATCTGCCTGAGCCTTCGAGGACGGCGTCCGCGTCGAACGGCCCGAGGGAACCAAGAAGCGGTGACAC
>DASUUD010000287.1:0-3964 GCA_036374255.1 Solirubrobacterales bacterium
GTTCCCCGGCGAAGTCCCGGACTTCGCGCTCGCGGATCTCGACCTGTCGCGAGCGACGGTGACCTCGAACCCGACTACGCGGACGATCACCGTCAGGGACGCCGAGGCGACGCTAACGGTCGGTTTGGCCACGACGCTGAACGATGTCTTCAATCGATCTTCGCCGTCCCCGCCGGTTTCGAGCGACTTCGTCGTCGGCGATTCTCTCGGGGCCGTCTCATTCACCGTCGAGGCGCGATGACCCGCCCCGAGGTTGGCTCAGCTTGGCCTCTATCGCGACAGGCCCCTACCTGACGTCACATGTCTCGCGGGGCCGGCGTCGAAGCTGAGCGGAGCGCTCCCGCGCTGGCGACGACGACGAGCGCGATCGCGGCAAGCTGCGTGGCGGAGAGGCTCTGCGCCAGGGCGACGAAGCCGATCGTCGCCGCGACCGCGGGCTCGAGGCTCAACAAGACGCCGAAGACCGCATTGGGAAGGCGGCGCAGGGCCTGCAGCTCGAGCGAGTAGGGAATCGCCGAGCTGAGGAGTCCTACGCCCAGGCCGATGGCCAGGACCTCACGGTCGATTAGCTCCGCGCCGCCAGCGGCGAGGCCGAACGGCGCCACCAACGCCGTCGAGAGCGCTGCCGCGAGGGCCAGGCCCCCGAGGCCGGGTCGCCGGCCGACCCGAGCGCTCTGCACGATGTATAGCGCCCAGAACACTCCCGCTCCGAGCGCCAATGCCGCCCCGAGCGCATCGATGTCCCCGCCGGCGTTTCCCTCGGAGAGGAGAACGATGCCGCCCGCTGCGATCAGGCCCCAGACCGCGTCGAGCCTGCGGCGTGTCGCGAGGACCGCGACGCCGAGCGGTCCGACGAACTCAAGTGTGACCGCAACACCGAGCGGCAGTCGCTCGAGCGACTCGTAGAAGCAGAGGTTCATCCCAGCGAGCGCCGCCCCGAAGACGACCACGTCCCGTGACATGTAGAGCTGCCCCCCGCGCACCATGCCGCGGGCGATGACGCTGAGGGCGATGGCCGCGAAGAAGGAGCGGAGCAGAACCGCACCGGACGCCCCGACGTCGTTGAAGAGCGTCGTCGCAAGCGCCGCACCTGCCTGGACGGACACGATCGCGCCGAGGACCATGGCGGCCGCGAAACGGGTGGGGTGAGACGACGGCAACGGCGGAGAACATAGATGGCGGCGCGCGCGCCCGCCTTCCCTCGGCGCCCGCCGCTGCGGCAACAACCTCGAGCGAAGCGCCGAGTGCGGCGACGAACCCGGCCGGGAAGGCACTCAGAGAAACAGCGCCCGCGTAAAGGGTCCGTTGCGCTCCGTCCCGCTACAAGAGAGCCATCGGAGCGATTGCGGCCCGTTTCGGGTAATGGTCCGGCCAATGGATGCATCCAGTCGGCGACCCGGGCGATCTCCGCGTGAGGTGACGGCGCCGTGGACGTGACCGCCGCCGCATGGATCGGGACCATCGGGTTGGTGGTCGCGCTGTTCGGCCTCGACCTCGGGCTCTCGGCGATGCGGCCCCATGCGGTCTCGTTCCGAGAGGCGACGGCCTGGTCGATCTTCTACATCGCCGTCGCCCTCGCTTTCGGTGTGGTCTTCGGCGCCGTCGCCGGCTGGGATTTCGGCACGGAGTACTTCGCCGGCTACATCGTCGAGAAGAGCCTCTCGGTGGACAACCTCTTCGTCTTCGTGGTGATCATCGCCACCTTCGCGGTGCCGGAGGAGGACCAGCCGAAAGTGCTGACGATCGGCATCCTGATCGCGCTGATCCTGCGCGCCATCTTCATCGCGCTCGGCGCGACGATGCTGGCGCTCTTCTCCTTCACCTTCCTGATCTTCGGGGCACTTCTCATCTACACCGCCGTGCAGCTCTTCCGGCATCGCGACCAGGACCCCTCGATCGAGGACAACGTCGTCGTCAACGCCGCCCGGAGGCTCCTTCCGATCACCGAGGAATACAGGAGCAACGAAATGATCACCAGGGTGGACGGCCGCCGGATGCTGACGCCGCTCTTCCTGGTTCTGGTGGCGATCGGAACCACCGACATCCTCTTCGCTCTCGACTCGATCCCGGCCGTCTTCGGTGTCACCGAGGAGCCCTACATCGTGTTCGCCGCGAACGCCTTCGCTCTGCTCGGCCTGCGGGCGCTGTTCTTCCTCGTCTCCGGCCTGCTCGATCGGCTGGTTTACCTCTCCACGGGCCTCTCGCTGATCCTCGGCTTCATCGGCGTGAAACTGATCATCGCCTACCTCCACAAACAGAACGACGCGATCCCGGAGATCACCGTCCCCGTTTCCCTCGCCGTGATCCTCACGGTCCTCGCGGTGACGACGATCGCGAGCGTCATCAAGGCGCGCGGAGACCCCGAGGCTCGCGCGCACGCCGGCTCGCTGCGATTCCACGAGAGGAGCGAAACCGGTCACGAGGAGACCGCCGGGCGAGCGTAGTCCCGAATGGGCCCGAGAGGGATGACGGGCCGCTGCGCGCGACCGGCTCAGGGGCGGTCCCCCTGGTGCCGCGCCGGCGAGTACAGAGAAACCATGGGGGTATGCGGACATACGTGCCTGCTTTCCTGACACTCTGCTCGCCGTTCCGCTTCGCGCCACGGCGTGGCCCGCGGTGGGCCGCATTGCCCGCCGCGCTCATCGCGGTCGGACTTGCCGAGAGCCCGGTCGCCACCGCGACGGACGGAGACCTGAGGACGTCCTTCTCGAGGGACGGTCGTGTGATCACCGACTTGGAGGCGGGCAGCAAGGACTTCGTGAGCGCTGCGGACAACGACGCCGACGGCCGCCTCGTGGTCGCCGGCACCTCGATCAAACTGCCGCAGGGAGGCAGGTTGGCGGTCGCCCGCTACCTCGGCAACGGCTCCCTGGATCCGAGCTTCGGCACGAACGGCGTCGTCGTCAGCGACGCGGAGGGCGGGATGGTGCCCAGCGACATCACGATCGACGAATCGGCGCGCATCGTCGTGGCCGGCGGCGATGGGCGGGGGAGGCCGAAGGTCGCCCGGCTGCTGCCCGATGGCCGCTTCGACCCAACCCTGGGTGGTGACGGTCTTGTCCGCTACGAAGCTGAGCTCGAGGTGGGCGGGGTCGCGCTCGACCACTCCGGTCGCCTCGTCCTGGGCGGCGGCAGGCGGGCCGGCGGCGACTCCGATTTCGCAGTCAGCCGGCTGCAGCCCGACGGCACCCCCGACCGCTCGCTCGGCGGCACCGGCCTCGTCGCTATCGATCTAGCTCCCGGCACGCCCGATGTGGCCCGCGACGTGCTGGTCGACGGCTTCGGCCGGATCGTCCTCGCCGGAGGTGCCTGGCTCCCCCGCGGGGGCGTCAGCCGCAATGTCGGCAGTTTCGCGTTGGCCCGGCTGCAGGCAGACGGTCGCCTCGACGACAGCATGCGCGGCACCGGCGTGGCACTGATCGCGATGAACCGCCGTGGCTCCTACGCCAACGCGATGGTCCCGCACGGTCGCGGAAACGTCGTCCTGGCCGGCAACGCGCCGCCCCGTGCCGGCTTCGTCAAAGTGCGCGGTGCCGGTGGGCTCGACAAGCGCTTCGGGCAGCGTGGCCGCGCCAAGCTCGCCGTCCGGGGCGGCATCGAGCCGGTGGCCCTGGACAACGGCCGCAACGCGCGGCTGCTCACGGCGCTCGGCGCCTCCCGGACCTTCAACCAGGGTGGCGGCCCGCTGATCGGAGCCCGCCTGCTGCCGTTCGGCGCCCCCGACCGGAGCTTCAGCGACGACAGTCGCGTCGTAACCGGCTTCGGCCGCTGGAGCGCGACCGCTCGCACGGTCGTGGGATTGCCGTTCGGCGACGTCGCGATCGCCGGCTCGGCGAAGCGGACCGATCACCACGACTTCGCCATCGCCCGCTACGAGGGTTAGGCGATCTCTGGCGGGGCTGCAGACCGCTGCATAGGCGAGATCGAATGCAGGCTCGACCCGCGCTAGCCACTGAGCAGCCGC
>DASUUD010000288.1:0-3875 GCA_036374255.1 Solirubrobacterales bacterium
TCGGCTCCGGGGCCGCCGAGGCCGCGGACGGTGCCGTCGGCTCCGGGGCCGCCGAGGGCGCGGACGGTACCGTCTCAGGCCCTGACGGCTCGCCACCCTGCGCCGGCTCGAGCGCGGCTGCCGCCTCCGTGCTGACGGTCAGCTCCGCCAGCGGCTCGCCGACCGCCACGGTCGCTCCCTCCTCGGCAAGGATCTTGGCGAGCACGCCGTCGGCGGGTGCCGGCACCTCGGTGTCCACCTTGTCGGTGGCAATCTCGCAGAGCACCTCCTCCGCGGCGACCTCCTCACCGACCTGCTTGTGCCATTCGACAACCGTGCCCTCCTCGACTGAGACGCCCATGTGGGGCATCGGCACGACCACGGCGGTCGTCTCGCTCACCCTCCCACCTCGACCAGGACCTTGACGTCGTCGCCGGGGTTCTCGGCGAGCCGCGCGATCTCGGTCGCGGTCTCGGCGAGCGGCACCCGCCGTGTGATCATCACCCCCGCGTCGAGGCTGCCGGAGGCGATCATCGCCGCCACCCGAGGCAGGTCGTTGTGGTACCCGAGCGCGGCGATCAGGGAGCGCTCGTAGAGCACCATCCGCCCGGCATCGACCGGGACAGGCTGCTTGGGGATGCCGGCGACGACGATCCGGCCGCCGCGCTTGGTCATCTCCAAAGCCGCTTCCAGCGCCGGAACCGCCCCGCTGCAGTCGACGACCAGGTCGGCGCCGCTGCCGGTCCGCTCGCGCACCCCGCGGGCGACCTCGCGAGGCTCCCCGCCGGTGTCGAGGACCTCGAAGCCGTGGTCCGCGGCCCGGGCACGGCGGCCCGGGTGCGGCTCGCCGACCAGCACCTCGAGCCCGAGCGAGCGTGCTACGAGGGCGGTGCAGGCGCCGATCGGGCCGTAGCCGAGGATGACCACCAGCTCACCGGCGCGAGCGCCGCCGCGGTCCAGTGCGTGCAGGCCGACGGCGAGCGGCTCGAGCAGCGCCCCCACCTCCTCGCCGACCGCGTCGGGAAGCGGCACGGCGCAGTAGGCGGGAAAGCGGACCAGCGGTGCGAAGGCGCCGTCGGAGGAGAGGCCGATCGAGCCGCTCAGGCGGCAGCGGTTGTACTCGCCGGCGACGCAGGCCTCGCATACGCCGCAGCGCCAGCAGGCGTCGGCGGCGACCCGGTCGCCGGGCGAGACCTCGGTCACCCCCTCTCCGACCTCCGTGACCACCGCCGAGAACTCGTGCCCGAGGGTCACCGGGGGTTCCTGGCCGGTCAGCGGGTGTGGGCGCCCCGGTCGGATCGCGAAGGGCTTTCGGTACTCGGCCAGGTCGCTGCCGCAGATCCCCGCGAAGCGCACCTCGGCTTCGATCATTCCCGGTCCAAGCGGCAGCTCCAGCTCGACGTCCTCGAGCCTGACGTCCCCGGCGGCATGCCAGCGCACGGCATCCACCGGGCGACTCTAACACCTTGACCGACCGGGCGGTCAGAGGCGCGGACCCGTCTTGGAAGACCCATAAAGCCTCGGCCGGGAGCGGTTTCGTCCGGTCGGGGGCGGGGCTAACGTGAATTCCACTCGCACCCCGACCGAGGAGGAGCGGTCCGTGGCCGGACTTGTCTGTGGCGTGGATATCGGCGGCACCTTCACAGATTGCGTGCTGATCGACGACGGCGGCCGCGTCGCCTACGGCAAGGCGCTCTCCTCGCCCGACGACTCCTTCCAATCGGGCTTCTTCGGCAGCATCGAGTCGGCCGGGGCGCAGCTCGGGATTCCCTCCGAGGACGTCTACACGCGGATGGACCGGCTGATCTCCCACGGCTCGACGGTCGCCACCAACATCGTCGTCGAGCGCAAGGGGGCCAACATCGGCCTGATCACCACACGCGGCTTCGAGGACACGGTCCGCACCATGCGCGGCCTCGGCCGCCCGACCGGCGAGCCGCCCGAGAACCTGCTGCGCTTCGCCGAAACGCACAAGCCCGAGCCGCTGGTGCCGATCGAGCGCACCCACGGCGTCAACGAGCGCATGGACTCCGACGGCGAGGTCGTCGTCGAGCTGAACGAGGAGGAGGTCGCCGCCGCCGCAGAGGCGCTGCTCGAGGCCGGCGTGGACACCATCGCCATCGCCTTCCTCTGGTCGGTCCGCAACCCGGCGCACGAGCGCCGCGCCCGGGAGATCGTCAACGACCGCGCCCCCGACGTCTTCGTGACGATCTCCAGCGACATCTCCAAGGCGGTTGGCGAGTACGAGCGCTTCGTCGCCACCCTGATCAACTCCTACGTCGGCCCCGTCACCAGCACCTACCTGCACGGCGTGCAGGGCCGCCTCGCCGACGTCGGCTTCGCCGGCGAGCTCCACATCATGCAATGCCACGGCGGCATGGTCCCGCTCGCCCTCGGCGCCGACCGGCCGATCTTCTCCATCGGCTCCGGCCCCGTCGGCGGCCTGATCGGCTGCGCCCGGGTCGCCGACGATCTCGGCCGCAGGGACATCATCGCCTCCGACATGGGCGGCACCTCCTTCGACGTCGGCATCATCAAAGACGGCGAGCCGCTCGCCGCCGACGACACGCTGCTGGGCAAGTGGCGCTACCGGGTGCCGGCGGTCGAGGTGATCTCGATCGGGGCAGGCGGCGGCTCGATCGCCTGGATCGACGAGCTGGGAGGCGGCCTGCGGGTCGGCCCGCAGAGCGCCTCCTCGCTTCCCGGCCCCGCCTGCTACGACCGCGGCGGCACCGAGCCGACGGTCACCGATGCTGACCTCGTCCTCGGCTACATCGCCCCCGAGGCGACCTTCGGCTCGAAGGGGGAGTGGGGCGGCTTCGAACCGCGCCGCGATCTCGCCGAGAAGGCGATCAGGGAGAGGATCGCCGAGCCGCTCGGGCTCTCGCTCACCGACGCCGCGCTCGGGATCGTCGAGGTCGCGAACGCGAAGATGGCCAACGCGCTGGAGAACGAGATCATCGGTCGCGGCTTCGACCCGCGCGACTTCGTCCTCATGGCCTACGGGGGCGCCGGGCCCTTCCACGCCGCCGGCTACGCGGCCGATCTCGGCGTCGACACGATCGTCGTCCCCGGTGAGGCGGCCTCCGTCTGGTCGGCGTTCGGTGTCTCCCAAGCGGACATCCGCTACCAGTACGAATCCTCGGTGGTGCTGATCGAGCCGTTCGAGCCGGAGGCCCTGCGGGTGCCCTTCGAGGAGCTCGAGTCGCAGGCGCGGTCGGCGCTGTCGGAGCGCGAGGACGTCGAGGCGTTCGAGTTCCGCCGCTTCGCGCGGATGCGGTTCCAGTGGCAGCGGCACGAGCTGGAGATGCGCTTCCCGGACGGCCCGATCGACGCCGAGACGCTTGAGGAGGTCAAACGCCGCTTCGTCGACCTCTACACCGAACGCTACGGCGAGGTCGCGCTGCTGCCGGGGGCGCTGGTCGAGATCGTCTCGATCCGGCTCGAGCCGGCGATCGTGATGGGCTCAGCCAACATCGACCGGCTCGACGTATCCGAGGGCCAGGAGTTCCGCAAGGGCACTCGCGAGGTCCACTTCGAGCGCGGCCGGGGCGCGGTCGACGCCGCCGTCTACAACGGCGACGCGATGCCGCTCGGCGAGGTGGTCGAGGGGCCGGCCGTGATCGACCTGGCGATCACCGGCATCCTCGTCCCCGGGGGGACGAGCTGCGAGCGGCGCAAGACCGGCGACTTCGTTTTGACCCTCAACCCCGCCTCAGCCCAAGGGAGACCGAAATGAACCCAGCCACGGCCACCGCCCCCGTCGAGCAGGAGCGGCCGCAGCGGCCGCCGGAGTTCTGGGACGGCGTCGAGCACGCCTTCAACCCGCGCGGGCCGGTCAAGGTCCCGCCCAACCTGACTCTGTCCACGGAGGCTGCGACGGACATCGACCCCAT
>DASUUD010000289.1:0-10145 GCA_036374255.1 Solirubrobacterales bacterium
ATCCGCGTCGCGTTCTCCGACGGTGGGGAGGCGACCTTCGACAAGGTGATCTTCGCCTGCAACGCCGACCAGGTCCTGGACCTGCTCGAGGAGCCGACGCCGCTGGAGCGGGAGCTGCTCTCCGCCTGGCGCTACAAGGAGGGCCGGCTGGTGGTGCACCGGGACTACACCGCATTCCCCAGGCGGGAGCTGATGCAGGCCTATACCTTCCTCTACCGGCGGCGGAGCGGCAGCTTCTCTACCTCGGTGAACGGGGCCCTGTGGCGAGAGTCCGCGGTCCCGGACACGTGCGACCTGATCTCCTCACAGCACCCCAACTTCCCGATCCGGGAGGATCGCATCGAGCTCGACACGGTGCTTCGAACCCCGATCTTCGATTTCCGCTCCTGCGCAACCATCGCCCGACTGCCGGAGCTGAACGGCGTGAAGAACACCTATTACTGCGGCAGCTATTTCGGGTATGGACTGCACGAGGACGCAATCCGCTCTGCGGTGGATGTGAGCAGGCGGCTGGGAGTCGAGCACTGGTAGCGATCTCTCCGCGTCCTCGCCGATCTCGAGCTCGAGCGGCCGTTCCCGGCCGGTCTCCTCGGCGAGCGCCTCCAAGGCGCCGGTGAGCCAGGCGCCCCCTTCGATCCCGCCGGAGCCGAGGACGAGCCGACCTTCATGCTTGCCCGCAGCGACCCGGATTGAGCCGCTGCGGGCACGGCTACACGGCCGGCGCGTCTACCGGCTCGGCGACTTCGGTCCCGTGGGTTGCGCCCCCTCAGCCTCGCCGCCGGCCCCAACTGATTCGCCGGCGCTGTGCACGACTTTCTTCAGGAATTCATACTGGGTATCGACCAGCTTGTCCGCCATTTTCAGTGCCGAGTCGACGATTTCCTCGACCTGCGAGGGGCTCGCCGAGCCCGCGAGGGTTTTGTCGATACTGCCGACGAAACTGCGAACTGCGCCGATCGCCGCCTCCTGTCCCTCCTTGATCTCATCCAGCACTTCCTCGGAGAGCTCCACTGATTTGTCTGCAAGTGCCATCCCGGCTCCTTTCGATTCCCTCACGGGCGTTGCCTCTTCTCGCCCCTGTCGGGCTAGCCAAGAGTTGATGGTCAGATCATTCCTTCACAATCGCCGCCCGCATCCGGAGAAGCTACGGATCACGGATCTTCGCCCCCGGGTGCCGCTCGCCGCTCCCCTAGGTTGTCCGACATCCAGGCGGCGCTGCTGGCCGCTTGACAGTCGCTGCGCGCGGACCTGGCGCTGCTCTGACAGGCAGGAATTTCGCTGAGCACGGTCACCTCGCCGGCATCGCGGGAACGGTAGCCCTCGAGCATCTCCACGGTGGTCGTCTTGCCGGCTCCGTTCGGTCCGAGGAAGGCGAAGATCTCGCCGGCTCGGACCTCGAGGTCGATCCCGCGGACGACCTCTCGTCCGCCGTGGGACTTGCGGAGCGCCTCAGTGCCCGGGGGACTGAGCCTCTCGCGCAAGCCGACGCGCCCTGCTCTGCGCCCCGCCTGCAATCCTGCACGTGGAGCATGTTCGTCTTCGTCTGCACCGGCGAGCGGCTGGTGCGCCTGGAGCGCGGAGGCCGCTCTTGGAAGGCCGAGCCCGTGCTCGAGGAGCCGGGCACCCAGTGCGCTGCCGCCGACGGCGCGCGCGCTCTCGTCGGCACCCGGGGCCGTGGAGCGTTCCTGAGCACCGATGCGGGCGCCACCTGGGAGCAGGTCGAGCTGCCCGAGCGGGACGTCTTCTCGGTCGCGATCAGCGCGGCTGACGGAGCGATGTATGCCGGCACCGAGCCGAGCCGCCTCTTCGTCGCCCGGGACGGGGCGGCGTGGGAGGAGCTGGAGGCGCTCCAGGACATCCCCTCGCGCGATCGCTGGAGCTTCCCGCCGCGGCCCTGGACCCACCACGTGCGCTGGATCGCCCCCGACCCGCACCGCGCCGAGCGGCTGTTGGTCGGCATCGAGCTGGGCGGCCTCATGCACAGCGACGACGGCGGCGAGACCTTCTCCGATCACCGGCCGGGCGCGAAGCTCGACGCGCACAGCATCTCCTGGCACCCCCGCGTCGAGGGCCGCGCCTACCAGGCGGCGGGTGACGGCGCCGCCTGGAGTCACGACGGCGGTCGCAGCTGGGAGGCGGTCGACGCCGGCCGGGAGCTGGGCTACTGCTGGGCGCTCGCGGTCGATCCTGGCGATCCCGAGCGCTGGTACGTATCCGCCGCCACGGGGCCGGGCGCCGCGCACAGCGGCGAGAGGGCGCGCGGGCGGCTCTACCGCTGGCAGGGGAGCTGGCGGGAGGTGGCGACGCCGCCCGACTCGATGCCCTATGCGCTGAGCAACGCCGACGGGGAGCTGCTCGCCGGGATGGCGGACGGGCGCGTGCTCGGCAGCGGCGACGAGGGCGAGACCTGGGAGGAGATCGGCGTGCGGGTTGGCCAGATCAGCGCCATGGCGGCCGGCGGATGAAACGGCTCGGCTCAGAGACGGTCTTTCGCGGCAGGGTCTTCGACGTCGCTCGCAGGCGCTTCCGGCGGTCGGACGGGAGCGAAGTCGAGCGCGAGGTGGTCGAGCACCCCGGGAGCGTCGCGATCGTCGCCCACGACGAGGAGCTCGTCCATCTCGTCCGCCAGCCGCGGGAGGCGATTGAAGACCCGGAGTGCCTGGAGATCCCGGCCGGGACCCTCGACGTCGAGGGGGAGAGCGAGCTTGACTGCGCGGCCCGCGAGCTGCGCGAGGAGGCGGATCTTGAAGCACACGACTGGCGCCTGATGCACGTCCTCTTTCCCAGCCCCGGCTACGTCGCCGAGAGAATTGCCATCTATGAGGCGACCGGCCTGTCCGCGGGCCCCGGCCGGGCGGATGAGGACGGGAGGATCGCGGTCGTCTCGTTGCCGATGGCCGAGATCGAGCGAGTGCTGCCCGAAATCCACGATGCCAAGACGTGGGTGGGCCTCGCCCTGCTCAGAGACGGGCGCTGAGATCAATTCGTCGGGACGCGGATGGCAGTACGGTGCGGCCATGCGCCGCCTCCCTCGCACAGCAGGCACTTTCGCCGCACTCGCCGCGGCGATCGTCGTCGCCGGCTGCGGGGGCGATTCAGAGGAGACCGCCCCGAGTGAGCCGTTCGAGCCGCAGGGCACCCTGAGGGCCGTCGGGGGAACGACGCGGGGCGAGAAGCCGGCCTTCGTCTTTCGCGTCGATGCACGGCCCGGGGACACCAACATCCGCTCGGCCGAGGTGATCCTGCCCCCGGTCGTCCTCGTCGACGTCGCCGCAATCGGCCGGCTCTGCAGCCGGCGCGAGCTGCGCTCGAAACGCTGCGAGGGGCGGCAGCGCTTCGGGTTCGCCCGTGCCGTCAGTCCGGCCTACCGGGCCCCCCTGTCGGGTCCGGTTTACGCGGTCTCGGGCTTCGGCCGGTTGCCTCACCTGGCCTACGTCCTGGGCGGCCCGGCGAACCTGCTGCTGGAAGGGCGGGTCGTCTCCGAAGGCGGGCGCATCGGCGCCGGCGTCGACGACGTGCCCGACACCCCGCTGGAGATCTTCGAGCTGAGGATCGACGGCGGCAAACGCGCCTACCTCGTCCTCAGCCGCAACATCTGCGCGGGGGAGGCAGCCGCCGCCGACGCCACCTTCACCAGCCATGAGGGCCAGGTCGTCGAGCGAAAGATCCCGCTCATGGCCGACTGCGGCTGACGGCTGAAGCCGCTCCCGCCCGCTCAGCGCTTCAGCGTGATCACCACGGACCGGCTCGCGCGCCGGCCGTCGGCGGTCGCCGTGAGCGTGACCCGCAGCCTGAGCGCGGTGCGGCTGCGCAGTGCGTTCGCCAGGGCCCGCAGGGAGGCGGCCTGATTCTTGAACCGCAGCCGGATGCGGGTGAGGCCCCTGGTTGAGATTCGCCTGGTGAGCGGCTTCAGGACCACCTTGCCGGCTGCTATGCGAGGCCCGCGCCTGCCCTTGCGCGCGAGCACCCGGCCGCCGATCCTGATCCGGCAGGGAGCCGTGCCGCAGCCGGCGCCGACGAAGAGCCGCTTCATGCTCTGCTTTCTCTGGGCCCGCAGCAGCGGCGCCGGTGATTTCGCGAGCGGAGCGGGCTGCTGCGCATCGGGCTGCGCAGGTGGCGCGGGCGGCGGGCTGACGTCCGGCGTGCACGGTGGGAGCGGGGCGCCGGGGTCGCCGAAGACAGAAACCCGCTCGGCGCTCTCATCGACGACGTAGAGGTTGCCCCGGCAGTCGGCTTCGATCGAGCGCCCCGTCAGGAGCTGGGAGTCACCGGCTCCCGAACCGCCGAACCGCGAGATGAATTCCCCGTCGAGGGTCAGCCGCTGAACTCGGTCGCTGTTGTCGAGGACGTAGACGCTGTCGCCGACGATGGTGAGGTCCTCGACGATCAGGAATTCGCCGTTGCCGGGCCCTTCCGTGCCCCACTTTTCGAGGAAGTCGCCGCCGGGCGTGAACTTCTGGACCCGATCGTTGTCCGCGTCGGCAACATAGACGTTGCCCTCCGAGTCGAAGTCGATGTCGTAGGGGTTGGAGAACTCGCCGTCCCCACTTCCTGACGAACCCCATTCATCCAGCGGTTCACCCTCGGCGGTGAACTTCTGAATTCGGTCGTTGTCCAGCTCGGTCACGTACACGTCGCCGCCCCCGTCGATGGCGATCCCTGCCGGCCAGTTGAGCTGACCCTGTTCGAAGCCCTCTTCGCCCCATTGGGTGATGAAGTCGCCGTCGTTCGTGAACTTCTGGATCCGGTCGTTGTCCGAGTCCGCGACGTAGACGTTCCCGGCCGCGTCCGTGGCAAGCGAGTAGGCCCCTTCGAACTGCCCTGGTTCGGAGCCGGTGGATCCCCACTGGTCCAGGAAGGTTCCGTCGGGGGCGAACTTCTGCACCCGATCGCCGCTCAGCTCGGTGGTGAACACGTTGCCGTCGGCATCGATCGCGATGCCGTACACATCGTCGAACTCGCCCTCCCCGGATCCCGGCTCACCCCACTGCCGGACCAGCCCGAAGGGCCCGCAGGCCGGGGTGGCTGCCGGATCGCCGAATCGCTGTATCCGGGTGTTGAAGGAGTCAGCGACGTACAGATCCCCGGCACAGGTCGTGGCGATATCTCGCGGGACGTCGAACTGCCCGTCGGCTTCCCCCGGGCCGGCCTGGCCGAGCAGTCCCAGCGAGGCTCCCCCGGGGTCGAACTTCTGCACTCGGTCGTTCAGCGCCTCTGTCACATAGACGTCTCCGGCGGCGTCGGTCGCGATGCCCCAGGGAGAATCGAGCTGGCCCAGTTCTGAGCCCTCCGAGCCGAATTTGCCCAGGAACCCGCCGGTGGAGGTGAACCGCTGGACCCGGTCCCCGAAGCGGTCGGTCACGTAGACGTTGCCGAGCGTGTCAACGGCGATCTTCTCGGGGTTTGCGAATTGCCCGTCGCCGCTGCCGGTGGATCCCCATTTGGTGATGAAGTTGCCCGCCGAGTCGAACTTCTGCACCCGGTCGTTGTTCGAATCGACGACGTATACATCGCCGGCGAGATCGGTGGCGATGCCGCGGGGGTTGTCGAACTGCCCGTCGCCGCTTCCCGCTTCGTCCCAGTCGTCGAGCAGTTGCCCGCCCGGACTGTACTTCCGTACTCGATCGTTGGGCGAGTCGGCCACGTAGACGTTGCCGTGGAAGTCGGATGCGACGGCGGACACCGGATTGTCCCCGGCTACCCATCCGTCGACGAAGACGCCGTCCGGGGTGAAGCGTTCGATCAGGTTGGGGAAGGTCGCCGCATAGACCCTGCCGGCATCGTCCGCGGCGACCGACTCCGGTTGCGGCGTGCTCCATTTGTTCAGAAACTGGGTGGCGGCGGACGCCGGGGAGGCGGACGCCAGCAGCAGGCCTAGCAGCGTCGCTGCAAGGGCGCAGAGCAGCAACGGCCTCGATGCCGCAGGGCGCATCTTCTGCTCGTCCCTGTTCGTTTCCAAGATTTCCCTGACGCGCCCTGCCAGCGCGAGCGGGCGATGCTAGCAGCCGCTTTTCGGTGTTCTGACGCTTTGGCCAATCACGACCACAGATTGGCGCCGGTCTGTCGCGCCGGGGCTAGACTCGCGCCGTGAGCATCTTCCTCGCCCGGCCCGAGCGGATCGGCGACGGGATCCCGCTCGCCGTCAAGGACCTCTTCGACACGGCCGGCCTCACCACCACCTACGGCTCGGTCATCTTCGCCGGGCACGTGCCCGAGCGCACCGCCGAGGCGGTCTCCAGGCTGGAAGCCGCCGGATACGCGAACGTCGGCAAGACGAACCTGCACGAGTTCGCCTACGGCATCACCGGCTACAACCCGCACTTCGGCGAAGTCCCGAACCCGATCGCCCCGGGGCGCACCGCCGGTGGGTCCAGCTCGGGCTCCGCCGCCGCGCTCGCCGCCGGCGAGGCCGAGGCGGCGCTCGGCTCGGACTCCGGCGGCTCGATCCGCATCCCGGCCGCCTGCTGCGGCGTCGTCGGCTTCAAGCCCAGCCACGGGCTGGTGCCGCTGGAGGGCTGCTTCCCGCTCGCCCCCAGCTTCGACCACGCGGGACCAATGGGGCGCAACGTCGATACCTGCGCGCGCATGATGGAGGCGCTGGTTCCCGGCTTCGAGCAGACCGAGCTCGGCCCGCTCGAGGAGATTGAGGTCGGGATCGCCTGGCTCGACCTCGCCGATCCGCTTGTGCGGGCCCGGGTCGAGGAGGCGGTGCAGCTGTTCCCGCACCGTCGCGAGGTCGATTTTCCACTGCCCGAGGAGGTCGGCACGGTGTTCATGCGCGAGGTCGCCGAATCGCACCAGGGCCTCTTCCCCGAGCGGGCCGACTCCTACGGCGACAACGTGCGGACGAAGCTCGAGCGATGCCTGGCGGTGACCGACGCCGAATTCGAGCATGGCCGACGCCGCCTGAAGGAGTACCGGGAGCGCGCCGCCGAGGCGTTCGAGGGCCTCGACCTGCTGCTGACGCCGACGCTCGCCTTCGTCGCCCCGCCCGCAGTCGAGGACGACCTCGAGATTCGCGACGCGATGATCCGCTTCACCTACCCCTTCAACGCACTCGGCTGGCCGGCGCTCGCGCTCCCCTGCGGGCCCGCAGGGGACGGCCTCCCCGCCTCGACTCAGCTTGTCGCCCCCACCGGCCGGGACGCCCTCGTGCTCGCCGCTGGGACGTTGCTTGAGGCGTCAAAAATGCTCGCGTGCAAAGCGGGGCGCCAGGGAACGCGGCGCCGACGCTCCTAGGCCGGCCTCGCGACCTCCTCCCTCACCTCGTGCATCCCCCAGCCCAGGGCCATCAGCCCCATGCCGTGGAGGATGAAGGCGATGCCGACCAGGACCGCCAGGGTGGCGAAGCCGATGCCCGGCGTGGAGACGATCACGATCCCGGCAAGCAGCTCGAGGACCCCGGCTATGGCGTGCCAGGTGCGGTGCTCGTACTCCTCGAACGCGGTGGCGAAGCGGATCACCCCGGCGGCGATCAGCCAGATTCCGATCAGTAGCGCGACCGCGGCGACGCCGGCGATGGGGTGGCGGATCAACATCACGCCGACGATCGCCGTGAGCACCCCGAAGAGGGCGACCAGGCCGCGGTTCTGGGTGCCGCGCATGAGCGCACTGGCCATCTCGAAGATGCCGTCCACGAGCAGGAAGATGCCGATGATCACCGCCAGCGTGGCAAGGCTGTCCCCTGGCTTGAAGAGGACGATGACGCCCGCGATCACGCTGAGCACACCCACCAGCACCAGCAACCACCAACCCCAGGTGACCTGTTTCACCTCTGCTTGGAACCCGCTCTCCATCGCCGAACCTCCATTGGTTGAGACGCCGACAAATCGCTCATGCGACTGTGCCAGCCTCTCACCTCGGCGCCCGCTTGCCAACCTGGTGCCGCTCGGAGGCCGCGGCGCGGCCGACAGACCGCGCAGATGCGGGCTCGTTCGGGTGACCGATAGACGGGTAGCGAAGTTGGATGGCTCACATGGGCGGCAGCGAGAGTGCGGAGATCGACGCCTCCTTCGAGGATGTCTGGCGAGTGGTGGAGGACGTGCTCTCGGCCCCGGACTGGCAGGGCGGCGTAGTCGCGATGTCGGCACTCGAGCGCGACGCCGAGAACCGTCCGACGCTGGTCGAGATCGAGAACGACATCAAGGTCCGGCATGTGAAGACGCAGGTGCGGTTCCGCTACGAGGGACCGACCGTGCTCTCCTGGACCCAGGAGAAGGGCGACCTCAAGTCGGTCACTGGCTCCTGGAAACTCGAGGACCTCGGCGAGGGTAGGACCAAGGCGACCTACACGCTCGACGCCGACCCGGGCCGGGTTCTCGGGATGGTGCTTCGGGGCCCGGTCCAATCCGCCGCCATGGCGATGCTGGTCAACGCCCGCCCCGGCGAGCTGAAGGAGCGGGTGGAGGGCCGGGCGCGCTGAGGGCTCAGCGCTCGAAGGTGCCCATCAGCTCGCCGACCGCGAGCACGTGACCCTCGAGCGCAGCGCCCAGCTCCTCCCTCGAGGCGCCGTGCCCGAGCTCCGGCTCGGCGTCGAGGGCGTAGACCCGGAAGAAGTAACGGTGCGGACCGTGCCCCTCGGGTGGGCGGGGGCCCGCGTAGCCGCTGTGGCCGAATCCGTTGCTGCCCTCTCGGGGGGCAGGCTCGCCCTCGCCGAGCTCTCCCGCCTCTGGATCGATCCCCCAGGCCAGCCAATGGACGAAGGTGCCCGAGGGGGAGTCCGGGTCCTCGCAGATGACCGCGATCGAGCGCGTCTCCTCCGGGAGCCCGGACCAACGCAGGTGCGGCGAGAGGTTCCCGCTCTCGAGGGCGTGCCGATCGGGAATCCGATCGCCGTGCTCGAAGGACTCGCTGGCGAGAGAGGTCACGGCGCCATTCTCAGCCCGCGCCCGCGCCGGCGCATCGGCGATGTTCCACGGGTCCGGCTGCGGGCAACCCGCAGCGGGGCAGGGAGGCCGGTGGCAGAATGACCTGGTGCAGCGCGCTGGCGTTGATGAGACCCGGGGCGAGACCGTCAGGCGGAGGCTGCGCACGATCCCGCCGCTGGTGGTGGGCCTCGTGCTGGTCACGGTGTTGCTGCCGCTGCTGATCGTCATCGGCCTGGTGATCGACGCCGTGCGCCGGGTCGCCTTCGGCGTGCCGCCGACGGCGACGCGGCTCGCCCTCTTCCTTTGGGTCTACCTCGCCGCAGAGGTCGGGGGCCTCGCCGCGCTGGCGGCGCTCTGGCTCGCCAGCCTGGCGGGACGCCGGCAGGCCTGGCTGCGCGAGACGACCTGGCGCCTGCAGCAGGGATGGGCGGGTGTCCTGCTCGGCGCGGTGCGCGTGCTCTTTCGATTGCGGATCAAGGTGGAGGGCGACGAGGCGGTGGAGCCGGGGCCGGTGATCGTGCTGGTGCGGCACACGAGCCTCGCCGACACCCTGCTGCCGGCGAAGCTGATCTCCCGCCCGCACCGGATCCACCTGCGCTACGTCCTCAAACGCGAACTGCTCGCCGACCCCTGCCTCGACGTGGCCGGGCAGCGGTTGCCGAACTACTTCGTGCGGCGGGGAACCGGCGAGGCGCAGGAGGTGGAGCGCGTGCGAGAGCTCGCTCAGGGACTCGGCGCCGAGGACGGGGTGCTGATCTACCCCGAGGGGACCCGCTTCACGCCGGCGCGCCGGGCCCGCGAGATCGCGCGGATCGCCGAGCGCGACCCCGGTCTGGCCGCCCGGGCCGAGCGGCTCAGGCACCTGCTGCCGCCGCGACTCGGCGGCGTGGGGGCTCTGCTCGACGGGGCGCCCGAGGCCGACATCGTGGTGGTCGCCCACCACGGCTTCGACGGCCTGCGAGTGGTCTCGGACATCTGGCGCGGCGGCCTGGTCGGGCTCGTGGTCCGGGTCCGCATGACTCGAGTGCACCGCGCCGAGGTTCCCGAGGCGGGCCCGGGGCGAACCGACTGGCTCTACGACCTATGGCAGGACGTCGACGACTGGCTCGAGGCGCGCTTCTCCGCTGCCGCTTCATCCGGATCCCGGGAGAAGGAGGGGGAGGTCCTCCTATGAGCACGACGGGGCTGCTGGCGCTCGAGGCGGGTGTCGTCCTGGTGCTGGTCACGGCGCTGTGGGTGGTGAGCGTCGTCGTCCGGGATACCTCCATCGTCGACGTC
>DASUUD010000290.1:0-13558 GCA_036374255.1 Solirubrobacterales bacterium
GACGCGCGCGCCACCGTCACCGCCGTCGCCCACGGAGTCGGGGTGCCGAAGGACGCCGGGGTGATCGACGGGCCCGAACTTCCCGACGACCCGGCGGCGCTGGCGGAGGCGGCGAAACGCAACACGATCTTCTGCCGGATCGCACCCGAGCAGAAGCGGGGCCTGATCGAGGCGCTGCGCGAGTCCGGTCGCTACACGGCGATGATCGGCGACGGCGTGAACGACGTCCCCGCGCTGAAGAAGGCGCGATTGGCCGTGGCGATGGGCTCCGGCGCGCAGGTGACCAAGGGGATCGCCGATGTGGTGCTGCTCCAGGACCAGTTCGCGCGGCTGCCCGAGGCCGTCGCCGAGGGGCGGAGGATCGCCCGCAACATCCACAGGCTCGGCCGGCTCTACCTCACCAAGACCGTGTACGCCGCCGCCCTGATCCTGCTGGTCGCCGTGCCCGGCTTCGCCTTCCCCTTCCTGCCGCGCCACCTCACCCTGGCGGCATTCCTGACGATCGGGATCCCCTCCTTCGTGCTCGCCCTGGCGCCCTCCGACGGGCCGCTCTACCGCGGGCGGCTGCTGCGGGCCCTCGCCGCCTTCGCGGTGCCGGCCGGCCTGGCGACAGCGATCGGCTCGATCCTCGCCTTCTTCCTCGTCGACACCGTGTTCGGGGGCTCGCTGGAGTCCGGTCGCACCGCGGCGACGACGACGCTGATCGTGCTGGGGCTCTCCTTCGTGCTGCTGTTGGAGCGCGGCCCCGGTCGCGAGCACATCGCGATCCAGAGCTACATGCTCGGCCTCGTGGTCGGCCTCGGCGGCCTCTTCGCCGGGATCCTCGCCATCGAGCCCCTGCGCGACTTCTTCGACATGGAGCTGCTCAGCTCGGCACAGTGGTTCCTCTCCCTGCTCTGCGCGGCGGGGGGCCTGACGATCGCCAGCATCCTCTGGCGACTGCCCCAGATCGAGGCGTGGGAAGTGCCGGCGGAGGGCGCCGCCGTCAGCCCTGAGGCGGCAACACGAACTGGGTGACGATCAGGTTGGCGGCGAGGCGCGGCTCCTCGCCCTCCCGGCGCCGCTCGATCTTCACCTCGATCACGACGGTGCTGCGGCCTGCGTGGAGCGGCTCCCCGGTGGCGACGATCTGATCGCCGGGCAGGCCGGCCGAGAACACGTTGAGCTTCAGCTCGATCGTCGTGAAGTTGTGGCCGGGCGGGATGTTGCGGAAGGTTGCCCAGGCGGCGACCGTGTCGCCGAGCGCCGTCCACACGCCGCCGTGGACGTAGCCGCCGGGGTGAAGATGACGCCGGTCGACGACGATCCGCCCGATCGCGTGCGAGTCCTCGATCTCCAGCGGCTCGATCCCGAGGTGGCCGGGGAAGCTGTCGCCGAGAAAGGCGCGGACTTTCTCCGGCGTGAAGACCGCACGGTGGTCAGTGGGCGAACCCTGGTCGTTAGGCGAGCCCTCGTTCAAGGCGGCAGTGACCCTACTCGACGCACCCGCCGGCTCAGGCCTCGAAGCCCTCGAGCCCGAAGTCGCCGAATGGTTCGTCCCGCTCCCGCACGGCCTTCTTGAAGCCGGCTTCCGAGGCGCGGCGCACGAAGGCATGCCCCTCCTCGGTGTGCCGGGCGATCCCGTCGAAGAACGTGCCCAGCACCTGCGTCTGGTGGAGCCCCTGCGCGTAGAGCGACTGGTTGACCAGCATCTTCATCATCACCAGCTGGTTGATCGGCAGGCGGGCCACCCTCTCCAGGAGGCGCTCGAAGCGCGTGTCCAGCTCCTCCGCCGGGGCGGCCTCCGTCGCCAGGCCCCACTCCGCCGCCTGCTCCCCGGTCAGCGAGTCGCCGGTCAGCAGCAGCCTCTTCGCCCGCATGGCGCCGATCCGAGCGGCCCACAGGGCCGTCGTCGGCGAGCCCCAGACGCGCGCGGGCGGATAGCCGATCTTCGCGTCTGAGGCGACCACCAGCAGGTCGCAGCAGAGCGCCATGTCGGTTCCGCCCGCCACGCAGTAGCCGTGCACCTTGCAGAGCACCGGCTTCTCGGAATGGAAGAGGCTCATGAATCCGCGCACGTTTCGCCACATGAATTGGAAATCGGTGACCGGGTCCCAGTTGGACTCGGGCGCGTGGTTGGCGGCGATCGTCGCCGGGTCGACCGGCGAGCCCGGCGGCGCCTCGGTCCCCTCCAGGCCGCTCATCTCTCCCTCCGCGGAGGCGACCAGGTCGTAGCCGCCGCAGAAGCCGCTGCCGTTGCCGGCGAGGGCGATCGCGTGCACCTCCGGGTCGAGGTTGGCGCGCTCGACGCAGGAGGCGATCTCGGTCGGCATCCGCGGCGTGATGCCGTTGCCCCGCTCCGGCCGGTTCAGGGTGATGCGGGCGACCCGATCGCTGCTCTGGTAGGTCAGCGTCTCGAGTCGCACGAGCTCACCTCAGCTCATTCTCTCCACGATCATCGCCTTGCCCTGCCCGCCGGCGACGCACATCGTCTCCAGGCCGACCTGGTGGTCGTCGGTCTCCATCACGTTGAGCAGGGTCCCCATGATGCGGGCGCCGGTCATGCCGAAGGGGTGGCCGAGCGCGATCGCGCCGCCGCGCGTGTTGAGCTTCTCCAACGGGATGTCGCACTCGTCCATGATCGGGATCACCTGGGCGGCGAAGGCCTCGTTCAGCTCGACCGCGTTGACGTCGTCGATCGTCATCCCGGCCCGGTCGAGCACCTTCTTGATCGCGCCGATCGGGGCGACGCCCATGTACTCGGGCTCGAGACCCCAGGTGGCGGCGGTGACGATGCGGGCGCGGGGGGTGAGGCCCAGCTCCTTGGCCTTCGCATCGCTCATCAGAAGCACGGCAGCGGCTCCGTCGTTGAGCGGGCAGGAGTTGCCGGCGGTGACGCCGCCCCCGCCGAAGGCCTCGGGAAGTTCGGCCAGCTTCTCCAGCGTCGAGCTGGGACGCGGACCGTCGTCCTTGCTGACCTCGGTGCCGTCGGGGAGGGTGACGGGGACGATCTCGCGATCGAAGAAGCCGTCCTCCTCCGATTTCACCGCCAGTTCCTGGGAGCGCTGCGCGTACTTGTCCATGTCGGCGCGGCTGACCTCATATTTTTCCGCGACGTTGACGGCGGTCTTGCCCATCTCGATGTAGGCATTGGGCTGGCCGTCGTTGCCCTGCAGCTTCGGGTTCTGGTCGTCGGCCCCGGCCGCCTCGGTGCGCTCGTTGTAGCGGCTCACCCACTCGACGCCGGCGGCGATGTAGACATCGCCCTCGCCGGCCTTGATCGCGTTGCCCGCATGACGGATCGCGTCGAGGCTGGAAGAGCAGTAGCGGGAGATCGTGACCCCGTTGACCGTCTGCGGCAGCTTCTCGGAGAGCAGCGAGACGATGCGCCCGATGTTGAAGCCCTGCAGCCCCTGCGGCATGCCGCAGCCGCAGAAGATGTCCTCGACGGAGGCCGGGTCGACCTCCGGGTTGCGCTCGAGCAGCTGGTCGACGACGTAGGCGCCCATCTCGTCGGGACGCAGCTGGGCGAGCGATCCCTTGAAAGCTCTGCCTATCGGCGTGCGGACGGTATCGACGATCACTGCATCGGGCATGCGGAGTCTCTCCTTGGTCGGTTCCGGGCTTGGATGAACAAGCCGCTGCAGCGTAGTTGACCCGACTCTCGGGGCGCTCTCTCGACTAAGTTAGGCGGCGTGTCGCTGGACGGGCTGCGGGCCTGGATAGGAGAGGTCGAGCGCAAGCTGGGCGTGCGCACCAAAGTGATGCTCGCGCTTGCCGCGATTGCGATCGGGATCGGGGGCGCCGCCATGTACCTGGCGATCGACACCCGGGAGAGCGCAGTGAGCGAGAAGGACGTGCAGGAGCTTCAGGGGGAACTCGAATCGCGGATCGGCACCGGGGGAGCGACCGGCACCGGGATCACCCAGCTCGAATCCGAACTGAAAGCGCTGCAAAGCGAGGTCGATCAGCTTCGAGGCGAAGGCGGCTCGTCCGGCCAGGGCAGAGGAGATTCCGGAGGAGGAGCCGGCACGGGTCCGGGTGGCGCCGGCACGGGCGAAACCGGCGGGGCGACCGACAGGCTGCGCGAACTCCGCGAACAGGCGAAAGAAGCGTCTGAATAGGAACCTTGTGCTGAATCGCACGTAGTTTTCCTCTGGCCGTCCCCTCACTCGGCTACAGTCGCCCGAATCCACCTCGCGTAGGCGCGCGAGCTTTGCCGACAGCGGCAGCGAAAGGAGGGCCCCCGATGCCTGAGGGCTACTGCGTCAAAGAGCGCAAGAAGGTCGAGATCAAGGACCCCAAACAGGTGACGATGAAAAACGGTCGCCCGGCGATCCAGGGTGTGTGCCCCGACTGCGGCACGAAAATCTTCAAGATCGGCAAACTCTAGGCGGTAGGCGGCGTCGTTCGGGGCGCCGCCCACTTGCCCCGCCCAGGCGCGTCTGAACCTGGGTATGAGGCGGTCCGTAACCCGGACTGCCGTGATCTCAGCTTTGCTTCAGGATCGCCCCGCATGCCTCCAGGAGCGCTGACCCATGAGCAGGACGTGCGCGAGGCATATGCGGCGCACGCGACCGAGCTCTACGGTTTCGCGATGCGGTCTCTGGCGGACTCCGGCCTCGCCGAAGAGGCGGTGCAGGAGACATTCCTGCGGGCCTGGCGGGCCGGAGATCGCTTCGACCCTCAGATCGGGTCGCTTCGCACCTGGCTGTTCGCGATCCTGCGCAACGTGGTGATCGATCTCGGGCGCGCCCGGTCGGCGCGGCCCCGCGTGGCCGAGGGGGGAATCGAGCCGTCGGTCGAGCCCCTCGACGAGGCACTTCTCGCCTGGCAGGTCGAGGAGGCGTTGCGGCGGATAAGCGACGAGCATCGGCGTGTCCTCGTCGAGACCTTCTACCGCGGTCGCCCCTATGCGGAGGTCGCCAGGGAGCTGGGTGTCCCCGAGGGAACCGTCAAGAGCCGCGTCTACTACGGCCTGCGGGCCCTGCGAGTCGCCCTCGAGGAGATCGGCTATGAGATCTGAGGCCTGCTACGAGTGGCGGGAGTCGCTGGGCGCCTACGCCCTGGGGCAGCTGCCGCGGGAGGAGCGCGCCGGGTTGGAGGCGCACCTCGACGGCTGTCCGGATTGCCGAGCGGAGCTCGAGCTTCTCGCCCCCGTGGCGCGCCTTCTCCCGAAGGCCGACCCGGAGCGCCTCGGCGCAGCCCCCGCTCCACCAGCCGCGCTTTCAGACCGCGTGATCGCGGCCATTGCCGCGGACCGGCGGGCGACCCGGCGCCGGAAGCTCCGCCTCGGGCTCGCGTTCAGCGGGGCCACGGCGGCGATCGCGGCGGCGGTGCTGGCGATCTTCGTCCTGCCCGTCGGCGACAGCGGCCCTCCGGCCACCCGTGTCTCGTTCGAGTCGCTGCCGCCGAAGATGAAAGTCGGCGCGAAGCTGGAACCACGCGAGTTCGGGACAGAGATCCATATCTACGTCAAGGGCGCCCCAGCCGGGGCTCTGTGCCGGGTCTTCGTGGTGGCCGAGGACGGATCCCGCCTGTCGGCAGGGTCGTTCCGCTATCGCTGGAGCGACGACTACCCCACCCTCACGACGGCCCTGAAGCTCTCCCGGACGGAGGCGATCGGCCTTCGGGTCGGAAACCGCACCTTTCTCGCGCCGGTTCGAGCCTCGAGCACCTAGCCGGACCCCGGCGACGACCTGGATGCAGAACGCTTGCAGTGTGTGACCAAAATCACGTCCCGGGCGCCGCTCGGAATCGATCGTCTTTCGGTCGGGGGCCTGCGACGGGGCCGTTGCCATCAACGATTGGCCGATGGAGTCATGTCTCTTTTCCAAATCCGGACTCGCCTAAAGTGTCGAAGGTGACGCAGAAACCTCTCGAGCTGATCCTCGCGCGCAACCTGATGTCGGCGCTCTCGACCCCGGCCTTCCTGGTCGACGAGGGTGGGCTGATGGTCTTCTACAACGAAGCCGCGGGAATGCTTCTCGGGAAGCGCTTTGAGGAACTCGGAACCGTAGGGCCGGAGGAGTGGGGCACGCTGTTCGGGCCCTTCGACGAAGACGAAAAGCCGCTCCCCTATGACGAGCTTCCCCTCGTGGTGGCGGTCCGCAACGGCCGGCCCGCGCACTCCACATTCGAGATCCGCTCCACCGACGGTGTCCTCCACACGGTCGAAGTCTCGGCCTTCCCGATCCTCACGCCGCACGGCTCGCAGGGCGCAATCGCCATCTGCTGGCCGGCCAGCTCAAACGGAGCCGGGGCCTGATGAAACTCAAGTTCTGGGGCACGCGGGGATCGGTGCCGTCTCCGGGGCCGGAAACGATCCGCTACGGCGGGAACACATCCTGCGTCGGCGTCACCCTCTCGGACGGCTCACTCCTCGCCCTCGATGCCGGCACCGGGATTCGCAACCTCGGCCTGTCGCTGGGGAGCGAGCCATCGCAGCTCCACATCCTCCTCACCCACCTGCACCTCGACCACATCCAGGGGCTCGTCTTCTTTGCCCCCGTGTTCCAGCCGCAGACGGAGATCGTGATCTGGGGCCCGTCCTCTCCGGAGGCGTCGTTGCGCGAGCGGATCGCTCGCTACATCTCCGCCCCGCTCTCGCCGGTCGAGGTGAAGGAGCTGCCATGTGACGTCTCCTTCCGGCACTGCCCGGAGACCGAGTGGGAGATCGGGCCGGCGCGGATTCGCGCCGCCTCGGTCGCCCATCGCGGTCCGACCCTCGGCTACAGGATCGACGACGGCGACACCTCGCTCGCATACATCCCGGATCACGAGCCGGCGCTGGGTGCCGACCTGGATGCGCTGGGGGAGGATTGGATCTCCGGCTTCGCCCTCGCCGAGGACGCATCGCTGCTGATCCATGACGGCCAGTACGCGGACGCCGAGTATCCCGACCACATCGGCTGGGGGCACTCGTCGCTCTCCCATTCTCTCTCCTTCGCCCGCCGGACGCGGGCGAAGCGCACGATCCTGTTTCACCACGACCCACTGCACTCGGACGAGCGCCTCGATCGGCTCAGCGAGGAAGCGGCGGAGCGTTGGGCGGCGATCGGCGGCGAGCCCGGGGCGATCGAGCTGGGGACTGAGGGATCCGAGCGCCAGGTGCCCAGTCTGGCGGGGGCTGGGGCGATCAGCGGGTAAGCCGGCGCCGGCGCTGCAGGGGCAGCAGGTACCAGAGAACGATGAACGTCGCGGCTGCCGCCGAGGTCGTCACGACGGTCGCCGCGGTTCCGAACAGCACGTCGGTGATCAGCATCACGGCCCCGGTCATCGCCAGCGCCAGGAAGCCCAGACCGGCGATCGCGAGCCGGTTGGCGAGGTGGACGAGATGCCGCTTCTGATGCAGGTGGAATGTCACCCGGTGGTACGCGGAGGGCGCGATGAGCAGCGCGGCCGAGATCGCGGTGCAGAGCAGAATCGCGAAGTAGGCCTTCTCCTGGAACGGGGTGATGTCGACGAAGTTGGCCTGAAAGGGGACGGCGAGCAGGAAGGCGAACAGGACCTGGACCCCGGAATTGCGACGCGAAGCTCCTGAAGCAGCTCACCGAGGTGACGGTCGAGTCGCTCCCACTCGTCCTCCTCTCTCCTCGATGGGCGATCGTCCACGCGCTCACGATAGCCCGGACTGGGCGGGCATAGGATCGCGGCGATGGGACGACTGGCCTTGGCCCTGGGCAGCAGCTTTTTCGGCCCGGAGGGGGCGGATATCACGAAGCTCGCGGGACGCCACGGCGCCCTTGTCCTGCAGCGCCACGGCACCGATTCCTACACGCTGCCGCACCTGATCGACCACGAGGCAAATCTCCGCTGGCTGGCCGAGGCCGGCTGCGACCGGATCCTCGCCATCGGCTCGGTGGGGTCGCTCGACGCCGAGCTGGGGATCGGCAGCTTCGTCTGCCCGCACGACTTCATCGCCCTTCAGCTCGGCCTGACGACCTTCGACGACGCCCGCGGTCATGCGCTGCGCGGCTTCGACCGCCGCTGGCGGGGCGAGCTGCTCGCCGCCTGGCAGAGGAGCGGCGGGGTCCCGCTCGCCGACGGCGGCGTCTACTGGCAGACGAACGGCCCCCGGTTCGAGACACCCGCCGAGATCCGGCTGATTGCGGCGCACGCCGACCTGGTCGGGATGACGCTTGCCTCCGAGTGCGTGGTCGCGGGTGAGCTGGGGCTCCCCTACGCGGCGGTCTGCGTCGTCGACAACCTCGCCAACGGAGTCGGCCCCCAGCCCCTCTCGGAGGAGGAGCTGGAGAAGGACCGGAAGGTCAACGTCGGCCGGTTGCGCGAGGCGCTCGAGGGGGCGCTGCCGGAGCTCGTACGATGAGCGGCCGGGCGGATGCGCCGCTCGCCGTGAGCGGCGCCGTCCTCGACGGCGAGACGGTGAGCCTGCGCTGCGAGGAGGGGATGATCGCGGCGCTCGGTCCCGGGGTCTCCCCCGAGCCCGGAGACGAGACGATCGACGCCGGCGGGGCGCCCCTCGTGCCTCCCCTGGTCAACGGCCATACCCACGCGGCGATGACGCTGTTCCGGGGATATGGCGGCGACCTGCCGCTGATGCGCTGGCTGCAGGAGAAGGTCTGGCCGGTCGAGTCCAGGCTGGAGGAGGAGGACGTCTACTGGGGGACGCGGCTGGCCTGCGTGGAGATGATCCGCACCGGGACGGCGCGCCTGTGGGACATGTACTGGCATCCCGCCGCGACGGCCAGGGCGGTCGAGGACGCCGGCCTGCGGGCGACGATCGGCAGCCCATTGTTCGACCTCGCCGGGGACACGGAGGCGATGAAGGACTCGACCCTGCGCGCCCTCGAGGAGTTGGAAGGATGCGGCCCCCTGATCGATCGCGCACTCGCTCCCCACGCCATCTATACCGCCAGCGAAGGTCTGCTCCGCTGGGTCGCCGAGAGGGTCGAGGAGATGGGCCTGCCGGTCCACATCCACCTCGCCGAGACCGAGCGAGAGGTGAGCGACTGCGTCGAGGCGCACGGTGCGCGGCCCGCGGCCTACCTCGACCGGCTGGGGCTGCTCGGGCCCCGCACCGTGATCGCCCACGGCGTCTGGCTCGACCGCGGCGAGCTGGAGCTGATCGCCGAGCGCGGGGCTACCGTGGTCACCAACCCTGTGGCCAACATGAAGCTCGTGGTGGGCGGCGTCTTCCCGTACCCCGCTGCCCGCGAGGCGGGCGTGGCGGTCGGGCTAGGCACCGACGGTGCCGGATCCAACGACTCCCTCGACCTCTTCTCGGATCTGAAGACCCTGGCGCTCGTGCAGCGTCATGCCTCCGGCGACCCGACGATCCTCCCCGCCGAGGAGGCTTGGCAGATCGCAACCGGGGCGCGCGCCCCGCTGCTCGGTGGCGAGCCCCTTGCCGTCGGCGCCCCGGCCGATTTCCTGCTGCTGCGCCGGGACGCCTATGAGACAGGGATGGGCGACGTCACCTCGGACCTGGTCTACGCGGCTACCGGCTCGATCGTCGACACCACCGTGGTCGCGGGTCGGGTCCTGATGCGCGGCGGCGAGGCCCCCGAAGCTGGGGAGATGCTCGCCGAGGCAGCCCAGCGGGCGCGGAGACTGGGCATCGCCTGAGTTCGTGGGCCGGCCCGTTGTAGGCAACCGCGCGGCGGTGTCGAAGCAGAGCGCGGATGAGCGCCAAGGGGACACCGTCGAGCCCCGGGTACCGGCCCGGAATGGATGCGCGCAGCACCCGGGTCGCCGCGCTGCTCAACGCGCCGATGCTGATCGCAGCGGCGCTCACGATCCCGGCGGTGGCGATCGGCGAGTCGCACCCCGGTGGCCGGCTGGAGGACGTCGCTGTCGTCCTCAACTGGGTCATCTGGGTCGCCTTCCTGGCGGAGCTTGCGGTGATGCTCGCGATCGTGCCGCAACGGCGGACCTGGCTCAGGCACAACCCGCTCGACCTGGCGATCGTGGTGCTGACGCCGCCCGTGCTGCCGGCCGGCCTGCAGAGCCTCCGCGCCCTGCGGCTGCTTCGCCTTCTGCGCCTGCTTCGCCTCGCCCAGCTCTCCCGGCAGGCCTTCTCGCTACGCGGCCTCCAGTATGCCGCGCTGCTCGCGGTTCTGGCCGCGATCGCCGGTGGCGCGCTCTTCGTCGGCTTCGAGAGGTCGAACCAGCAGCTCAACGCCTGGGAGGGGATCTACTGGGCGGTCACCTCGATGACGACGCTCGGCTCCGACATCTACCCGACGACCACCGGCGGAGAGATCGTCGCAGTCGCAGTTGTGATCGTCGGCATCTCCTTCGTCGCCCTGCTGACCGGTGCGATCGCGCAACGCTTCCTCGGCCCCGAGATCAGCGAGACGCAGGCGCAGTTGGAGCTGGGAGAGGACTCGGCCGAGGCCCAGGCGATCCGCGAGTTGGGCGAGATCCAGTCGCAGATAAACGCCCTGCAGGTCTCGGTCAGCCGCCTGGTCGAGCGGGGCGAGCGGCGCGGCTAGCTTTCCGCGTCGTGGCGGGCGACGACCTTCCGCTCCAGCTCCTCCATCACCGCCGGGTCGCGCAGGGTCGTCACGTCGCCCAGCGCCCGGCCCTCGGCGATGTCGCGGAGGAGGCGGCGCATGATCTTGCCCGAGCGGGTCTTCGGCAGGTCCCCCGACCAGATCACCCGCTTCGGCTGGGCGAACTTCCCGATCCGATCGGCGACGTGATCGCGCAGCTCGGTGACCATCTCCTCGTCTCCCTCGTGGTCGCCCTCGAGCGTCACGAAGGCGCAGATCGCCTGCCCCGTCTGCTCGTCGGACTGCCCGATCACCGCAGCCTCCGCCACCTTGTGGTGGGAGACGATGGCCGACTCGACCTCGGCGGTCGAGAGGCGATGACCGGAGACGTTGATCACGTCGTCGACCCTGCCGAGCACCCAGAAGAAGCCCTCGGCGTCCAGCCGCGCCGCGTCGCCGACCAGGTAGGTCTCGCGCCCGAAGCGCGCGAAGTAGGTATCGACGTAGCGCTCCTTCTCGCGGTAGAGGGTCCGCAGCATCCCCGGCCAGGGACGCCGCATGACGAGCAGCCCCTCCTCTTCCTCGATCGGCTTCCCCTCCTCGTCGAACACCGCGGCCTCGACTCCGGGGAGGGTCCGCGTCGCAGACCCCGGCTTGGTGGCGGTGATCCCCGGCAGCGGCGTGATCATGATGTGCCCGGTCTCGGTCTGCCACCAGGTATCGACGATCGGACAGCGCTCGTCGCCGATCACCTTGTGGTACCAGAGCCACGCCTTCGGGTTGATCGGCTCACCTACCGACCCGAGCAGCCGCAGCGATGTGAGGTCGTGGCGATCCGGGTACTCGGCGCCCCATTTCATGAAGGCGCGAATCGCGGTCGGCGCCGTATAGAGGATCGTCACCCCGTAGCGCTCGACGATCTCCCACCAGACGTCCTTGTCCGGGTAGTCAGGCGCCCCCTCGAACATCACGCTGGTCGCGCCGTTCGCCAACGGCCCGTAGACGATGTAGGAGTGGCCGGTGACCCAGCCGACGTCGGCCGCGCACCAGTAGACGTCCTCTTCCGGCTTCAAGTCGAAGACGTGGCGGTGCGTCCAGGCGACTCCGGTCAGGTAGCCGCCGGTGGTGTGGAGGATCCCCTTGGGCTTCGCCGTCGAGCCCGAGGTGTAGAGGATGAAGAGCGGGTCCTCCGCACCCATCGGCTCCGCCGGGCACTCCGGGGACGCGGAGGCCATCGCCTCCTCGAAGAAGACGTCCCGCCCCGGCTGCATCTCGCACTGGACCCCCGCATGACGGACGACGAAGACGGTCTCGATCGAATCGATCCCGGCCAGAACCTCGTCGACCCGGGCCTTCACCTCCGCCGTCCTACCCTTGCGGCGGGCGCCATCGACGGTGATCAGGGCCTTCGCGTGGGAGAACTCCATCCTCTCCCGCACCGCCTCCGCCGAGAAGCCGCCGAAGACCACGTTGTGAACGGCGCCTATCCGGGCGCAGGCCAGCATCGCGACGGCTACCTGCGGGATCATCGGCAGGTAGATCCCGACGACATCGCCCCTTCCGATCCCGTGCTCGCGGAGGGCGTTGGCGAAGCGCTGCACATCGGCAAGCAGCTCGGCGTATGTGATCTCGCGCTCCTCGCCCTCCTCGCCGCGCCAGAGGTAGGCGATGCGATCGCCGCGCCCGGCCTCGACATGACGATCGAGGCAGTTGGCCGAGGCGTTCAGCCGGCCATCGGCGAACCACCTGTAGAAGGGCGGGTTCGACTCGTCGAGCGCCTGGCGCGGCTCCTGGATCCAGTCGAGCAGCTCGGTCGCCTGGCGCAGCCACCAGGCCTCGGGATTCGCCGCGGCCTCCTCGTAGACAGCCGGGTCACTGAGCAGCGCCCTGGAGCGGAACTCCTCGGACGGCTCAAAGCTCTCGACGGTCAGCAACCGGTCGAGATCGCGCTCCAGCGTCGTCTCCTCCTCGACTCCCATTCCGCTCCTTCCTCGGCCGTTACCCTGGACTACGGTATCCCCTCCCGCGGGTAGGGGAAACCGGTAGAACAAATGCTCTTTCGCCAGATCATCCACGAGGACCTCGGCTGCGCGTCGTACCTGGTCGGCGATCCCGGCTCCGGCGTCGCAGCGGTGATCGACCCGCAATGGGACATCGAGCCCTACCTGAGCCTCAGCCGCCTGCACGGGATGCGGATCGAGCACGTCCTCGAGACCCACAACCACGCCGACCACGTCTCCGGCCACGGCCGCCTGGCGCGGGCGACCGGCGCGACCATCCACGTCAGCGAGCTGGCCGAGGCCGAGTACGAGAACGAGCCTCTCGCCGACGGCTGGGCCCTGGAACTCGGCGAGGAGGTGACGATCGAGGCGATCCACACGCCGGGCCACCGCCCCGAGCACACCTCCTTCCTGCTCCGCGACGGGAGCCGGGGCGGCGACCCGGTCGCCGTCCTGACAGGGGACTCGCTGTTCGTCGGCGACGTCGCCCGGCCGGACCTGGCGATCGAGCCTCGGGAGGGAGCCGCCGGGATATTCCACTCGCTGCACGAGCGCCTGCTGACCCTCCCCGACGAGGTCGAGGTATGGCCCGGGCACCTGGGCGGCTCGCTGTGCGGAAGCTCCGGAATCGACCTCAAGACGTCCTCGACGATCGGCTTCGAGCGCCGCCATAACCGGGCGCTTGCCTTCGACGAGGAGGCCGAGTTCGTCGAGGACGCGGTATCAACGCTCGGCGACCGGCCGCCCAACGTCGAGCACATCGTCGCCCTCAACCGGGGACCGCTGCTCGAGTCGATCGGCGCCCCGGCGCGCCTCTCGCCGCGGGGCTTCGAGGCGGCCATCGTCGAAGGGGCGCTCGCGGTCGACTCGCGAACCAACGAGCAATTCGACGAGGCGCACATACCCGGCGCGATCAGCGCCTCCGCCTACGACACGGGCTTCGCCACCAAGGTCGCGCAGGTGGTCTCGCCCGACGCCGAGCTTGTGATCGTCGCCGCCTCCGACGGCAACGAGCTGGAAGCGGCGGAGCTGCTGGCCGCCGTCGGAGTGAAGGTGCGCGGGTTTCTCGGCGGCGGGATGAGCGCCTGGCGCGCCGAGGAGCGACCGGTGGCGCGAATCGAG
>DASUUD010000291.1:0-2598 GCA_036374255.1 Solirubrobacterales bacterium
ACGTGCACGGCGCCGGCGGGCGCGGCTTCGATGCAGAGGCGGCAGAGCACGCACTCGTCGAGGTTCTCCGCGACGATCTCGACCCGGCCGCCGGCGTCCCTGAAGATGTCGACCGGGCAGACTTCCTCCAGCTTGGCGGCGAGCGCGGCGTCGCCCGCGACCGAGTCCTCGACCTCGACGTCGATGAAGACCGCGTTCAGCGTTTCGGCCATCAGGCGGTCACCCCGAGCTTCTCCTTGACGGCGTCGGGGATCTCGTCGATCCGCTCCACCACGCGGATGCCCGCCGCTTCCAGCCGGGCGATCTTCTCGGCCGCCGTGTCCTCCTTGCCCTCGACGATCGTGCCGGCGTGGCCGAAGCTCATCCCCTTCATCTCCTCCTCGTCCATGAATTTGCCCGCCATGAAGGCGACGATCGGCAGGCGCGAGTCGTGCTCGGCGACCCACTCGGAGAGCTGCGCCTCCATGCGGCCGCCCGGCTCGGTGTAGATGACGATCGCCCGGGTTTGCTCGTCGGCCTCGAAGAGCGGCATCAGCTCCGCATAGGTGGAGCCGATGATCGCGTCGCCGCCGATCGAGATCGCGGTGGAGACGCCGAGCCCCGCTGCGGTCAGCGAGGAGGAGATCTCGGTGGTCATCCCGCCCGAGCGGCTCATCACCCCGACCGGCCCCGGCGCGTAGGCCTTGGCGGCGTCTTTGGCGGGGCCGCCGATGCCGCCCATCTTGCAGACCTCCGGGACGATCAGGCCGAGGCAGTTGGGGCCGATGATCCGCGCCCCGCGCATCTCGGCCAGCTCGACCATCTGGGCGACGTCGCGCCGCGGCACCCGCTCGGTGACCACGACGATCAGCTTGATCCCGTTCTCGATCGCCTCCAGCACGGCGTCCTTGGTGAAGGCGGGGGGGACCGTGACGACCGAGCCGTCGATCGGGCCGCCGTGGTTCTCGACCGCCTGGGCCACGGTGTCGAAGACCGGCACCCCGTGCACCTCGCGGCCCTTGCGCCCCGGGGTGACGCCGCCGACCACCTTGGAGCCGTAGTCAAGGCACTCCCTGGTCAGGTTGACCGCCTCGCGCCCGGTGATCCCCTGGACGATGAAGGTCGTGTCCTTGCTCAGCAGGATGCTCATGCCGGGGCCCCCTGGATCTTGGCCACGGCGCGGCCGGCCGCCTCCCACATCGAGACGGAGCGGTCGCAATACTCGACCCCGTATTTGTCGAGGATCTTGAAGCCCTCCTCCTCCCAGGCGCCGGGGATGCGGAAGATCGCGATCGTCTCGCCGGGGTCCTTGCCCAGCTCCAGGCAGGCCTTGATCACGCCGCGGGCGACGATGTCGACGCGGGTGTTGGAGACGATCGACATCATCACGGCGATCTTCTCGACCCCGTCCTTCTCCAGCACCTGCTTCGCGAGCCCGCAGGTCTTGGCGACCGAGGGGTTGCCGCCGATCTCCGAGTAGTTGGCGGGCCTGCCGCCCTGGCTGCGGACCGCGTCGGTGAGGGTCAGCGAGCCGCCCCCGGCGCCGATCACCAGGCCCAGGTTGCCCGCGAAGCCGTGGTCCTTGCCCTGGATCACGCCACGGTGGTCGGCGGCGTCGATCGCCGCCACGTTGCGCTCGAACTCGGAGGGCTCGTAGGGCTCGCGGGTGTCGTCCTCGGCGATCTCCAGCTGCTTGCGCAGCAGCCCTTTCTGGCGGCCCACCGCCTCGTTCTCCATCTCCATGTGGGCGTCGAGGGCGACGAAGCTGCCGTCGGCCAGCTCGGCCAGGGGGTTGATCTCCGCCAGGGTCATGTCGTTGTCGCGGAAGAGGCGGGCGAGGCGGGCGAGGATCGGCGTGGCGCGGTTGAGCTGGCGGCCGGTGACGCCGGTGGCCGCGATCGCCTGCTTGGCCTCGAAGTCGGAGATGGGCAGCAGGTTGGAGACGTGGCCGCGGCCGACGTGGTCGGGGTGGGTCGCGGCCACCTCCTCGATGTCGATGCCGCCCATGTCGCTGAACAGCATCAGCGGCTGCTTCGCGGTGCCGTCCCAGACCACCCCGGCGTAGTACTCCTGCTTCACCTCGGCCTTGGGATCGACCAGCACGCCGCGCGGCATGTGGCCGTTGATCTCCAGCTCGAGGATCGCCTCGGCGTGCTCGGCGGCCTCCTCGGGCGTGTCGGCGAACTTGACGCCGCCCGCCTTCATCCGCCCGCCGGTCAGCACCTGGGACTTGATCACCACCGGCCCGCCGATCTCCTCGGCGGCGGCGCGGGCCTCCTCGGCGCTCGTGCAGAAGCCGTACTTGGTGACGGGGATGCCCGCCAGCTCGACGATCTTCCGTGCCTCGTACTCGTAGAAGCGCATGCGCGGCGCGCAACCCTATCCGACGGCGGGCCTCTCAGCCGCCATAGCCTTCCAGCTGGAGGGAGGTGCGGCGCGCTGCTCGAAAGTCCAGGGTGGGCACGTCGCCGGTCGGCTATTCGGCTGAGGTCGCGGCCGTCTTCAGGCGGCGGCTCGTACTGCCACGTCCAGGGTGACCGTGCGGTCGGGTGCGGCGAGGGCGGCCTGGGCGGCGGCGATCAGCGCCTCGGCGTCGAGCTCGTAGCGGTCGGCGGCGGC
>DASUUD010000292.1:0-11919 GCA_036374255.1 Solirubrobacterales bacterium
GCCCGCGGGCGAGCCCCCGCCGAATGCCCGCGTCTGGACCGGAAGCCCCGAGAGCCGCTCTCGCGCCTCTTCGAAGAGCGGCTCTGCTTCGGCGGCGGCGTCGCGCTCGAGCTCGGCCACGGTCATTGGAAGCGGGTCGTATGGAATCACCGTGACCACGAGCGCGGCGCTTTCCTCTACGGATCCCAGGACCCGGGCCAGCTCGAGCGCGTCCCTGCCCTGATCGCTGCCGTCGTAGCCGACCAGGAGGCGCACTAGGCGCTTTTCGGCTTGATCTCGATCTTCTTCTTCTCCTCCTCCTTCGGGACCGGGATCGTCACCTCGAGGACACCGTTCTCGGTCGTGGCCACGATGTCGTCGGGTTTGACCCCCCTCGGAAGCGCCATCGATCGCGAGAAGGAGCCGTAGCGACGCTCGCGCCGCATGTAGTGCTCCTCCTTCTCTTCTTTCTCCTCGGTGTGCTCGCCGGAGATCGTGAGCACGTCGTCCTCGACCTCGATCTTCACCTCGTCCGGCTTGATGCCGGGGATGTCGGCGCGAAGCACGAGCGCATCCCCTTTGCGCACCAGATCGACGGACGGAGTCCAGGCTCGTTCTCCGTTGCCGAGGTCGCGGAAGGCCTGATCGAGCCGGTGGCGCAGCTCGGCGAAGTCCGAGAGCGGCCGCCACTCGGTGAGCTCGCTTGCCATTTGGATGCCTCCTTGTTTGAGCGTTTCCCTTGGGGGGAATCTAGGTGGCCTTGGGACTCCCGCCATCGGGGAAAAGCCGCGACCCCCAGGCCGGGATTACCCCGATGAAAGTCGAGATCAAACGGCGAACAATTGGCAGGTGACATGCGGGCCACAGCAGCACCCCGATAGGCGATGACCATCCGCGACGTGATCGAGAGGCACGGCCACTTCGCCCACGGCGGGAACCCGGAGGACGCCGCCGAAACCTGGGCCGAATCAGGCTTCGAGCCGCACGAGGTCGACGAGTGGCTGCTGGCGCGCTGCTTTGACCCCAACGCCGCGCGCGATCTGGCCGATGCCGGCGTTACCCCCGAGATGGCGCGGATGAAGACGAGCGCCGGCGCCGGCGATTACGTCGACACAGTCGGGTTCAAGGTCTCCGACGGCGACATCGAGGTCGAGGAGGCCCGCGATCTGGTCGGGGCCTACTGAACGTCGTCCAGCTCGGGCGGCATAGCCTTCGGGCCATCCGGGTACAGCTCGCGCAGCTCCTCGTCGGTCATCTCGAGCGTGTTGGCGGGTTCGGCGGGGGCTCCGACGATGAGCCAGAGCTGGTCGGCTTCGGTGTCGTTGAAGGGCTGGCGGAGGGAGTCGGGCTCGACCAGGACTGCGCTCAGCGGATCCAGGGTGAGCAGCTCGCCTTCCACCCGCATCCGCCCGGTGCCCTCGAGCACCACATACAGCTCATGGGTCTGCCTGTGCCGGTGGCGCGTGGAGGCCTGTCCGGGGTGAAGGAGCCAGAGCCGGGCCCCGAGCGTGCTGGCCCCGAGCTGGCGGGCGAGGTCGGTGTTGAGCACACCCATCTGGTTCGAGGGGCGCCAGTGGGCGTCGGCGGTGTGGAGGAGCCTGTAGGCCATGACCGCAGGTTAGAGCCGGTGGGCGGTGCAGACGCCGATCCGGTCGACGAAAACCGATCCCGCTGGGCGGATGTCCTGAACCGTCCGAAATGGCTACTCGAAAGAGGGGTGGGCAGCCGGCCGGCGGAACGGTATGGTGTCGCAGCAGATCGGGGGAGAGAAGGGAGGACCCATACCTACTCGAGCGGTGGTTCTCTGTTCGGTCATTGCAGTCGCAACCGGCATGCTTGTGGCGAGCGCATGGGGTGCCGGCAAACAGACCGTGCGCGCGGGGAACCTGATCGTCACGGTCGAGGGCGGATTCCGTCCTCAAAAGCTCCCCGCCCGGAAGCCTGCCCCGATCGTGTTGCAAGCGAAAAGCACGATCAGGACCGCGGACGGCACGCACCCCCCCGCGGCGAAGACACTCTCCCTCGAATTCGACAAGCACGCCAGCATCCACACGACCGGACTTCCAACCTGCAGCGTCGGCCGCCTTCTCAACACCCTCACCGCACAGGCCAGGTCGATCTGCCGCAAGGCCCTGGTCGGAACGGGAAGAGCCGGTGCGGAGATCCTCTTCCCCGAACAGCCCCCGTTCTTCGCCAGCGGCAAGATGCTGATCTTCAACGGGCGCCCGAAGGGCGGGCGAAAGGTCCTGATCTTCCACGTCTACGCACGTGTTCCGGCCCCCACCACGTTCGTCACCACGGCTGTGATCAGCAAGGCGTCCGGGATCTACGGCACCCGGACCGAAATCAGGATCCCGACAATCGTCGCGGGCCAGGGTTCCCTCACCTTCGCCGATCTGCAGATCGGGAAAGCCTGGGCCCACCGGGGCAAGAGGCAGAACCTCCTGCTGGCGACCTGCCCAACCGGACGCTTCATCACCCGCGGCGATCTCTCCTTCGTCGACGGGAGCCGCATGAAAGGCAAAGTGATCCGCAGCTGCACGCCGATCCGGTGATGCATCGAGGCCGCACCAGAAACCGCCGGCCGGGGACGGTCCTGCCGCTGGCCGCCACAGCTGCGCTCTGTCTTGCCCTGCTCGCACCTGAGGCGGGCGCCCGCACGGTGTCATTCGGTGGAAGCGTTCGCGGTGATTCCAACGCTGCGGTGACCTTCAAGATCGTCATTCGCCGTGGACTGCCGAGATTCGTCACCGGATTCGCCGTGAGCCGCTTGGATCACGACTGCACCGACCAGACCCGGCGCGACTACAGCCGCAGGTTCCCGAGGCGGATCAGGATCTACAGGGTGGGCCGGACCAGCAAATACGCCTTCTCCGGGCTGGTCGAGACGATTTACGACCCGCCCCTGGCCCCCGGGAACTTCTTCGTCAGCGGCGACCTGAGGCGCAGCGCCCGGCGCGTCTTCGACGGGCAGATCTCGAGCACGATCAGGTTTCCGTCCGCTCTCCCGTCCGGCGAGACTGCCTGCGTCACAGACGGTCTCGCGCGCTTCACCGCCCGGCGCCTATCGCCGGCAGGCTGAAACGCACCCTGGTGCCCGAGTCGCCGGGCGCGATCCAGATCGAGCCGCCGTGGGTCTCGATGATGGCCCGGGAGATGGCGAGGCCGAGCCCGGCGCCGTCCGAGCCCCGGGCGGCATCGGCACCGCCGCGGTAGAAGGGCTCGAAGACCCGATCCGTCTCCTCGCTGGGAATGCCCTCCCCCGTGTCGGCGACCTCCACCTCGATCGTCTCCGGGCCGGCCTCGGCCCGTACCGTGACGCTTCCGTCGGCGGGGGTGTGGTGGATGGCATTGCGGATCAGGTTGAAGAGAACGCGCTGGATCCTCTCCGGGTCGGCGCGGGCGGAGAGCTCGCCGTCCCCGAGCTGGGTGCGGATCTCGACCTGGCGGGCGCGGGCCTCGGGCCGCATCGCCACGACGGTCTCGTCGACGAGCAGGGCAAGCTCCACCTGGCGCATCGACCAGTCGATGTCCCCGGCCTCGATCCGTGACAGCTCGAAGAGGTCGTCGATCATCGTGCTGAGCGAGCGGATGTGTGTCTGCATCATCGCCAGGTAGCGCCGCCGGGTCTCGTCGTCGACGATCTCGTCGTCCACCGCCTCGACCAGCAGGCGCAGCGAGGCGATCGGGGTTCGCAGGTCGTGGGAGACGGCGGCGACCAGCTGCCGCCGGGTCTCCTCCGCCTGGGCCCGGGAGCGCTCGCGCTCCGCCAGAGCCGCAACCCTGAGCGTGACTATTCCCACCCCGAGGACGAGGATCGAGAAGAGAAGCGCGTCGCGCTGGGAGACGAACATCAGCTGGGCGGCGACGCCGATCGCCAGCAGCACGGCGATCACGGCGGCGGCGGTGATCGCCGCCTGGCGACGCAGCGAGCCGAAGCGGAGCGAGCTGGAAGGGGGTCCGAGCAGCGATCGCATCACGGCTGGAACCTGTAGCCGACGCCCCAGACCGTCTGGATGAAGCGCGGTTGCTCGGGATCGGGCTCGATCTTGGCGCGCAGGCGGCGCACGTGGACGGTGACGGTGCTCGTGTCGGAGTAGACGGCGGCGTCCCAGACCCGGTCCATCAGCTGGTCGCGGGAGAAGGCCTGGCCCGGGTGGGAGGCGAGGAAGTGCAGCAGGTCGAACTCGCGCTGGCTGAGCTGGACCTCCTCGCCGTCGCGGCGAACGCGCCGGGCGCGGGGATCGATCTGGAGGCCACCGAACTCGAGGGGGGCGGAGTCCTCGATCGGGGGCTGCACCCTCCGCAGGACCGCATCGACGCGGGCCACCAGCTCGCTGGGGGAGAAGGGCTTGACGATGTAGTCGTCGGCTCCCCGCCGCAGTCCGGTCAGCTTGTCGTCCTGCTCGCCCTTCGCGGTCAGCACGATGACAGGAGTTCGCCGCCCTCGGTCGGCGTGCAGGCGCTGGAGCACCTCGAGCCCGTCGAGCTGGGGGAGCATCAGGTCGAGGACGACGAGGTCAGGTTCGTGCTCGGATGCGAGGCGGAGCGCCTCCAGCCCGTCGCCCGCCGTCCTGGCGCTGTACCCGGCGCGCTCCAGGTAACGCGCGACCACCTCGGCGATTGTCGGCTCGTCATCGACGACGAGCACGGTACGGCGCGTTGCCTGCTCTGCCATCGTCCCGATTGTCGCAGCGGTTGGCCTCATCCGAACGTGAACGCGTAGCCGGAGATGCCGGGCTCGAACTCGAGGCTGAGGACGTGGCGCTCGGCGTGCGGTAGTTCGACCAACCTGTAGAGCCGCTGGTGGCGGACGGTGAGGCGGCCGTTGCGGACGTGTCGCCCCGCGATCCCGTCTCGAATCGGCTCGCCGTCGAGCAGGACGCGGATCCTCCGCGGCCTGCCTTGGTGGGAGCCGAGGACGAGGAAGACCCGGCGGGCGCCGAAGATCAGGTGAAGCCCCGCTTTGCGGACCGAGGTCGCGGAGTCCTCGCCGATTCGCCAGGTGCCCTGGTAGGCGAGGCTGTCGTAGGCGAGCTGCTCGGGGGGGCGGTAGCGGTGCGTGCCCGGCACGATCGGGCCGTTGACGAAGCGGTCCGCCCGGGCGGCCCCCAGGTAGCTCTCCGGGGTCGTGACCAGGGTCGAGGCGCGCTCGCCCTTGACCTCGGTCAGCTCCGAGCCCGGCCGCCTTCCCGCTTCGGCGAGCAGCTCGCGGATCGCCATCTCGGTCTCCTCGTAGGAGCCCTCGCCGAAGTGTGTGTAGCGGACGCGGCCCCGGGCGTCGATCAGGTACTTGGCCGGCCAGTATTCGTTGCCGTAGGCGGTCCAGGTCGCGTAGTCGTTGTCCTGGGCAACGGCGTAGCGCAGCCCGTTCTGATCGATCGCGTCTGCGACGTTGCCGGCGTCGCGCTCGAAGGGGAACTCCGGCGTGTGGACTCCAACGATGGTCAGGCCACGGTCGCGGTAGCTCTCATCCCATGCCTTCAGGTGCGGCAGGGTGCGGATGCAGTTGATGCAGGTGTAGGTCCAGAAGTCGACCAGCACGACCCTGCCGCGCAGCTCGCGCAGGCTGAGCGCCCGCTCACCCGGTGTGTTGAACCACCGCTGGGTGCCCCTGAACTCGGGTGCGGGCCCGAGCACCGGCAGCTCGCCCTCGGACGTGGGCTCTGACAGCGGCGCACCGTGTGCGGCGGCTGCGGCAATGGTTCCCTCGTTGCTCTCCGTCCCGCGCACATCGGCGAGCTGCTCGCGGACCTCCTCGCTCTCCTCCAGCTCCTTCGAAGGGTTGACGATGAAGTCGGGCAGATCGTTGGCGATCGCCGTCTGGAAGCGGGTGTCGTAGTCGGCGAACATCAACGCGGCGACGGCGACCATCACCGCGCCCATCGCCATCTGCAGCCGCCCCGCATGTCGTGACAGGCGAGAGCCGAGCCGCCGCCCGCCGAGCATCAGCAGGTAGAGGACGGCGGCGCTGCCGATCGCGTAAGAGAGCGCCACCCCGAGGCGCCCGGCGGTGAACGGCTGGGAGGCCGAGACGGTGATCACGCCGGCGAGGATCGGCCCTGCGCACGGCGCGTAGACGATGCCGAGGCTGAGCCCCACCAGGAGCCCGGAGAAGAACCCCTCGGACTCGCCTCGTCGCGACTGTGGCGAAGGGGAGACGCGGCTGATCCAGGCCTCGACCCGGGCCGAAGCGGGCGGGACGAGCAGCGAGATCCCGAAGCCGAACAGGACTGCGATCGCGATGTTGCGCAACAGGTCGTTCGGCAGGCCCAGGGCATCGATCACATAGACGAGCGCGACTATCGCGAACGTGAACGAGAGGGTCAGGCCGGTGACGACGCCGAGCGGACGTCGACTGCCCCCGGTTACGCCGGCCGAGAGCGCGACCGGCAGAACGGGCAGCACGCACGGCGACAGCGCGGTCGCCGCGCCGGCGATGAAGCCGAATGCAATCAATGCCACCACGGGCCGGACTGTGGCAGGGGCCGCTTACGAATCGATTACGAGGATCACGTAATGGACTCGTAATGCACGACGGCGATACTCGCTGCGACGACCACCACGAGGAGGATTCGATGAAGGGAATCGCCACCGCCGTGCTCGCCCTGGCCGCCGTGCTCGCGGTCGGTTGCGGCGACGATGACGCCAACGGCAACCAGGAAGCGGCGAAGTCCGAGGCTGCCATGAGCTCCGAGGCTGCCATGAAGGACGACGGGGAAATGAAGGACGAGGCCGCGATGCAGTCGGAGGAGGCCGTGGAGGACGGCGGGGCGATGGCTTCGAGCAGGCGGAAGGGCAGGGTCGTCAAGGTCGTCAGCTCCCAGTACGGCCGCGTGATCGCGGACGGCAAGGGTGAGGCCTTCTACCTCTTCGACAAGGAGAAGTCGAAGAGAAGCCGGTGCTACGGCGAATGTGCGCGAGCCTGGCCTCCGGTGCTGACCAAGGGCAGGCCGCGCGCCGGCAAGGGCGCGAAGGCGCGCCTTCTGGGCACGACGAGGCGGGCCAACGGCAAGCTGCAGGTGACCTACGCGGGCCATCCCCTCTACTACTACGTGGACGATTCCCCTGGGACCATTCTCTGCCATGACGTCGCCGAGTTCGGTGGCCTCTGGCTGGTCGTCAAGCCGAACGGCAGGGCGGCCGCCTAGGGGGTGAAAGAATGCCCCCAGCTTGGAGGTCGCAGAGCAGAAACCCGCTGGGCGGAGTGCGCCGTGTGAGCACCTCGACGTACTGATCGTCGGCGCCGGAATCTCCGGCGTCGGCGCCGCCTGCCACCTGCAGCGAAGCCTTCCCGAGAAGAGCTACGCGATCCTCGAGGGGCGTGGACAGATGGGCGGCACCTGGGACCTGTTCCGCTACCCGGGCATCCGCTCGGACTCCGACATGCACACCCTCGGCTATCGCTTCCGGCCTTGGAAGGAGGAACGGACGATCGCCGACGGCCCCTCGATCCTGCGATACATCCACGAGACGGCAGACGAATACGGCGTCGCGGAGAAGATCCGCTACCACCATCGCGTTGCGCGGGCGGAGTGGTCGAGCGACGCTTCCCGCTGGACGGTCGAGGCGGAGCGCACCGACACTGGGGAGACGGTGCGGATCACCTGCGGCTTCCTCTACGTCTGCAGCGGCTACTTCCGCTACGACGAGGGCTACACCCCCGAGCTGGAGGGACTGGAGCGCTTCGCCGGCCAGATCATCCACCCCCAGCACTGGCCCGAGGACGCGGACTGCGCGGACAAGCGGGTGGTGGTGATCGGCAGCGGCGCGACCGCGGTGACGCTGGTGCCCGTACTGGCAGAGCGCGCCGCACAGGTGACGATGCTGCAGCGCACGCCGACCTACATCGTCTCGCTGGCCGCCGAGGATCCCCTGGCCGGCGCCCTGCGGCGTGTACTCCCGGATAGGGCCGTCTATCCGATCGTTCGCTGGAAGAACGTGATGCTGCAGACGGTCTTCTACCGGCTCTGCCGGCGCCGGCCGAACCTGATGAAGCGGTTCATCCGCAAGCGGGTTGAGCGCTCGCTGCCGGCGGGCTACGACGTCGACACCCATTTCACGCCGCCCTACGACCCGTGGGACCAGCGCCTCTGCCTGGTCCCCGACAGCGACCTCTTCGAGGCGATCGCCGGCGGCCGTGCCGAGCTGGTCACCGATCGAATCGAGAGGTTCACCGAGCGCGGGATCAGGCTCCAGTCCGGAGGCGAGCTGGAGGCGGACGTGATCGTCACCGCGACCGGCCTCAACCTTCTTTTTCTGGGAGGGATCGAGCTGATCGTCGACGGCGAGCCGATCGATACCTCGAGGTCGATCATCTACAGGGGCATGATGCTGAACGGCGTCCCCAACCTCGCCTTTGCGGTCGGGTACACGAACGCCTCCTGGACGCTGAAGGTGGACCTGGTCAGCGAATACGTCTGCCGGCTGCTCGCCCACATGGACGCCGCCGGCTACAGCAGCTGTGTCCCGGAGCTGACCGACGCCTCCGTCGTCGAAGAGCCGCTGCTCGACTTCAGCGCCGGCTACGTCCTGCGGTCCCTGGACCGGCTCCCGAAACAGGGCTCCAAGCTTCCCTGGCGGCTGCGGCAGAACTACCCCCTCGATCTCGCCGAACTCCGCCACGGCAGGTTGGAGGACGGCACGATGCGCTTCGCCCGGCCGACCACGGAGGCGGAGCGGGCGGAGAAGGTCGCCGCCTGAGGGGGCAGGCGGATGGGCTTCCTCTCCCCGACACCGCCGCCCTTCGAGGTGGAGGACTGGAAGCGCCTCCCGCACCTGGAGCGGATCCGGCCGCTCGCCCAGGACTGGGCCCTGAACGGCTTCGGCGCGCCGGTCGCCGTCTATCTGCTCTACCTGGTCAAGCTCGTCCTCTACGCGGGCGGCGGCCTGCTGCTGATCTCGGCCACAACGCCGGGACTCGGCGGGCTCGGCGATCTCGGCAGCTGGTGGACCGAGCCGATCGTCTTCCAGAAGGCGGTCGTCTGGACCATGCTCTGGGAGGTCCTCGGCCTTGGCGCGGGATCGCTTCCCCTCACCCTGCGCTTCTCGCCGATGATCGGCGGCGTCCTCTACTGGCTGAGGCCCGGCACCACCAGGCTGCCGCCCTGGCCCGAGAAGGTGCCCCTGACGCGCGGCACCAGACGCACCCTGCTCGATGTGGCCCTCTACGCAGGCCTTGTCGCCGCCGCCCTCTTCCTCCTGCTCTCCGACGGCATCGACGACGCGGGAGCCGCTGCCGGCAGGCTCGACCCGGTCGCGGTCGGCGTGCTGCTCGGGCTGCTGGTCCTGCTCGGCCTGCGCGACAAGGTCCCCTTCCTCGCGGCCCGCGCAGAGGTCTACGGAAACCTGATGATCCTCTTCCTCTTCCCGCTCTCCAACCTGATTATCGCCGCGCAGATCGTCTTCATCTGCATCTGGTGGGGCGCCGCCGCCTCGAAGCTGAACCGCCATTTCCCCTTCGTGGTGACGGTGATGATCAGCAACACCCCGTGGAACCGCTGGCGAGCCGCGAAGCGGCGCCTGTATAGGGACCACCCCGATGACCTGCGGCCGTCGGCGATCGGCAGCCTGACCGCCCACATGGGGACCGCGATCGAGTTCACCCTCCCGCTGATCCTGCTCGTCTCCAGCGGCGGCACGCTGGGCACGATCGCCGTCGCCGGCATGGTGATCTTCCACCTCCACATCCTCTCGACCTTCCCCCTCGCCGTGCCGCTGGAGTGGAACATCTTCATGATCTTCGGCGTCCTCTTCCTCTTCGGGCACTACGGCGACGTGCCGCTCTCGACCCTCGACGACCCGCTGCTGATCGCGATCCTGGCCGTCACCTGCGTCGGCATTCCGGTGCTCGGCAACTTCCGCCCCGACCTGGTCTCCTTCCTGCCCTCGATGCGCTACTACGCGGGGAACTGGGCGACGAGCCAGTGGCTTTTCCGGCGCGACAGCGGGGCCGAGGAGACGCTCGACGAGGCGATCGTCAAGGCGGCGCCGATCGTCCGCAGGCAGCTCGAAAAGTTCTACGAGCCGGAGCTGATCGCCGTCCTCGCCTACAAAGGGCTCGCCTTCCGCTCGATGCACTCGCACGGGCGCGCACTCAACGGCCTCGCCTCCCGGGCGGTCGACGACGTCGAGGAATATGAGGTGCGCGAGGGTGAGCTGGTCGCCGGGGTCGTGCTCGGCTACAACTTCGGCGACGGTCACTTCCACGGCCGGCAGTTGCTGGAAGCGGTGCAGGAACGGTGCCACTTCAAGCCCGGGGAGCTGCGCGTCGTCACCCTGGAGTCGCAGCCCGCGCACGATCAGCGCCAGCGCTACCGCATCTTCGACGCCGCGACCGGGCTGGTCGAGGAGGGCTGGGTGAGGGTCGCCGACTTGGTCGAGCGGCAGCCTTGGCTGGACGAGCGGCCCTTCCCCGTCGAGCGGATCGAGGGCGGCGCCGAGGTCGCCGCCGTGCCGACAGCATGAGCGACGCGATCGTCGTCGGCTCCGGGCCGAACGGGCTCTCCTGCGCGGCCACCCTGGCTGCCCGGGGCGTGTCGGTGACCGTCGTCGAGGCCGGCGAGAGGATCGGGGGCGGCGCCCGCAGCAGCGAACTGACCGTGCCGGGGCTCCTGCACGATGACTGCTCGGCCGCGCACCCGCTTTCCCCCAGCGTGCCGGCGCTGACCTCGCTCGGTCTCGATCGGCACGGTCTCGAGTGGGCCTGGGCAGAGGTCGACCTTGCCCACCCGCTCGACGAGGGCGGCGCCTCGATGCTGCGCTCGATCGACGCGACGGTCGCCGGCCTCGGCCCGGCGGGGTCCGCCTGGAGGCGGATGTTCGGCCCGTCGGCGGAGGCCTTTGAGGCGGTCTGCGAGGACGCCCTGGGGCCGGTGCTGCACCTGCCGCGCCATCCGCTCGATCTGGGCCGCTTCGGCCTGCGCGCTGCGATGCCGGCGACCCTGCTCGCTCGTGCCTTGCGGACGCCCGGGGCGCGGGCTCTGTTCGGGGGCGTGGCCGCTCATGCCTTCAGCCCCCTGTCGCTGCCCATGAGCTCGGCCGCCGGCATGCTGCTGATCTCCGCCTGCCATCAGAACGGCTGGCCCGTGGCGAGGGGCGGCTCGCAGGCGATCGTCGACGCCCTGGCGGCCGTCGTGCTCGAGCACGATGGGCGGATCGAGACAGGGCGACCGGTGCGCTCCCTCGACGAGTTGCCGGAAGCGGACGCAATCGTCCTCGACCTCGCCCCCGGCGCGGTCGCCGAGATCGCGGGGGCGCGGCTGCCCGCCCGCGTGGCTCGGGCCTATCGCCGTTACCGGCACGGCCCGGGGGCGTTCAAGCTCGACCTGGCAGTGGCGGGAGGCGTGCCCTGGCGCGACGCCGGTGCCCGACGTGCCGGCACGGTGCACGTGATCGGCTCGTTCGAGGAGATCGTCGTGGCCGAGCGCGATGTCGCACGTGGGCGGATGCCCGGGCGGCCCTTCGTCCTGGTCGGGCAGCAGTACCTGGCCGACCCGACCCGTTCGAAGGGGGATGTCCACCCTGTTTGGACCTACGCCCACGTCCCGCACGGCTACCCGGGGGACGCGACCGAGGCGATGCTCGACCAGATCGAACGCTTCGCGCCCGGGCTGCGGGAGCGGGTGATAGCCCGATTCGCCCGGCCTCCCGGCGAGCTCGCCGCCTACAACCCGAACTTCGTCGGCGGAGACATCAGCACCGGTTCCAACACCTGGCTGCGTGCGCTGATCCGGCCCCGGCTCGCGGTCGATCCGTACGCCAGCGGCATTCCCGGCGTCTACATCTGCTCGGCCGCGACCCCGCCAGGCGCCGGCGCCCACGGGATGAACGGCTACAACGCGGCCCAGTCCGTGCTTCGACAACTCGGCGCCGGCTGACGCCGCCGTTTGGGCGATTCGTCGAGTGTGACCGCGATCACGCTTATCCCATCAAGGTATG
>DASUUD010000293.1:0-6412 GCA_036374255.1 Solirubrobacterales bacterium
GCCCGAGAAAGTGATCTTCACCCTGAACGGCGGGCGGGCGAGGGGGAAGTTCGCCCTCTTCCAGGCCGGGGATTCCGCCAAGGACTGGCTGATCCACCGCATGGACGAGCCGGCCGAGCCGATGCCCGAGAGGCTGAAGCCGATGATGGCGCGGCTCTCAGAGCTCCCCGCCGACGAGGAGAACTGGGCCTACGAGATCAAGTGGGACGGGGTGCGGGCGATCGCCCACTCCTCCCCCGGGGAGCTGCGCCTGCAGAGCCGAAACCTCAAGGACATCACCGCGCGCTACCCGGAGCTGCGACAGCTCAACCGCCGGCTCGGCTCCCACAGCGCGATCCTCGACGGTGAGATCGTCGCCTTCGAGGAGGGGAAGCCGAGCTTCGAGCGGCTGCAGAGGCGCATGCACCTGGCCCGGGAGGCGGAGATCCGCCGCCTGGCGAAAAGCGAGCCGGTCAGCTTCCAGATCTTCGATCTCCTCTATCTGGACGGGCGCTCCCTCCTCGATCTCCCCTACGTTGAGCGGCGCCGGCTGCTCGAGGAGCTGGAGCTGCAGGGGGATGCCTGGCAGACCCCCGGCTATCACCGTGGCGAGGGCGCCCGGCTGCTGGCCAGGACCGCCGAGCTCGGCCTGGAGGGCATCGTCGCCAAGCGGCTCGACAGCCGCTACCGCCCGGGCGCCCGCAGCCGCGACTGGCTGAAGGTGAAAAACACCCTGCGTCAGGAGTTCGTGATCGGCGGCTGGCTCCCCCAGGAGGGGCGCCGAACCGAGCTGGGCGCCCTCCTCGTCGGCCACCACAAGGGCGGGGAGCTGCGCTTCGCCGGCAAGGTCGGGACCGGGTTCAACCGCGTGGAGGCAAGGGATCTCGTCGACCGCCTCACGCCGCTGGCCCGCGAGGACTCGCCCTTCAGCGGCCGGCAGCCCAAGCGGGGGGCGAACTTCGTCGAGCCCTCGCTGGTCGCGGAGGTCGACTTCGCCGCGCTGACCAGGGACGGGATGCTCCGCCACCCCTCCTACAAGGGCCTCCGCGCCGACAAGGACCCGGCCGAAGTCGTGCTGGAGCTCCCCGAAGGCCCCGCCCCGCCGCCCTTCGACGTCACCTCCCTCCAGCCGGCGCCCGGACGCCACGGGGTGCAGGTGGAGATCGAGGGACGCACCCTGAGGCTGACCAACCTCGACAAGGTCCTCTATCCGAAGGCCGGCTTCACGAAGCGACAGGTGATCGACTACTACGCCCGCGTCTCCCCCACCCTGGCGCCCCACCTGCAGGGACGACCGCTGACCCTGAAGCGCTATCCGGACGGGGTCGAGGCAGAGCACTTCTTCCAGAAGGCCTGCCCGTCGCACCGCCCCAGGTGGGTGGAGACGACGATCGTCCCCAGCGAGCGCAGGGGGGAGATTCGCTTCTGCCTGATCGGCGACCTTCCGGGCCTCGTCTGGCTGGCCAACCTCGCCGACCTCGAGCTGCATCCGTCGCTCTCGAAGGTCGATGACCTTGGGCACCCGACCGCGCTCGCCTTCGACCTCGACCCGGGCCCGGGGACTGACCTGCTGGACTGCTGCCAGGTCGGGCTCTGGATCAACGGGATGCTCGAGCAGCTCGGCCTGCGGTCCTTCCCCATGGTCTCCGGCAAGAAGGGGCTGCACGTCTTCGCGCCGCTCAACGGCACCGCGTCCTACGAGGAGACGAAGCCGTTCGCCCGCCAGGTCGCCGAGACGCTGGAGCGTCGCTTCCCCGATCGGGTAACCGCCAACATGGCGAAGAGCCGCCGGGAGGGGCGGGTCCTGGTCGACTGGAGCCAGAACGACCGGCACAAGACGACGGTCTCGGTCTACTCGCTGCGAGCCACCGAGGCGCCGAGGGTCTCGGTCCCGATGCGCTGGGACGAGCTGAGCGCGGCCTGCGAGGAGCGGGACCCGGAGTCGCTCGTGTTCGGCCCCGAGGAGGCGCTCGCCCGGGTCGAGGAGCACGGCGACCTGTTCGCACCCCTGCTCTCGCTGGTGCAGCAGCTGCCGGGTTGAGTGGCGAGGGTCTGAGTTTGACCACGATTTGGGTGGTCGAAACTCAGTCGCTCCCAGGACCCAGGAGGAACTCAATCCGAGGAGCGCCGCTCCTCGGCCAGCGGCTCGCCCCCGTCCCCGGCGATCCGTTCGGGGGGCCACGGCCCGAGCCAGTTGTCGCGGGCGCCGTCGATGGTGATCGTCGTCCCCGAGATGAAGTCGCCGGCGGGAGAGGCGAGGTAAGCGACCAGCCAGGCCATCTCCTCGGCGCGGCCGGCGCGCCCGATCGGGATCGAGCGCTCCAGGTTGTCGATCACCGGTTTCGGATACTTGGTGAGCAGGGTCTCGGTGGCGAACTGGCCCGCCGCCAGGGCGCAGGTCTTGACCCCGAAGCGCGACCACTCGACGGCCAGGGTCCGCATCATGTTCTCCACCGCGGCCCGGGCGGCCCCCGAGTGCACCATGCCCGGCATCCCGTTGTGCGGGGAGAGGGTGACGCTCAGGACCTTGCCGGCACCCTGCGGGATGAAAGCCTTGGTGGCGGCCGCGTGGGTCATCAGCCAGGTGCCCTGGACGTTCAGCTCGATCACCGTGCGAAAGCCCTTGGGGGTGATCGCCTCGGCGGGCGCGAGGAACTGGCCGCCGGCGTTGTTGACGAGGACGTCGAGCCGGCCGTGGCGCTCCAGGACACCGCCGACCAGACCCTCGACCGCCGCATCGTCGCGAATGTCCATCGCCTCATGCTCGAACGAGCCGGGCAGCTCCTCCGCAAGCTCGGCTGTCTCGGCCAGAGGCTCGGGACGGCGCCCGCAGCCGATCACGGCCGCGCCGAGGCGGGCCAGCTCGAGGACGGTCTCGCGTCCGAGGCCGCTGCCGGCGCCCGAGACGAGGCAGACCTGGCCGTCGAGCAGGCCCTCCCTGAAGATCCGCGAACGGGCAGTTTCACCCATGAACCTCAGCCTATTAGGCAACCCCCGCCGGGGTAATGTCCTCGGCGGTGAAGGTGCACGTCGAGGCGAAACCCCTGCACGCCCCGCTGGCCGGTGGCACGCCGGGCGCCGCGGTGAGCGTCGAGCCGATGGTCTCGGGCCACTACACCCAGTCGAAATCGTTGATGGAACGGCCCGGGGGCCGATTCGAGCAGCTGAAGCTGCTGCGCGGCCTGCTCAGCGGCAAGCCCGAGAGGAGGGTCCCCTGCCCCACCTTCCTGATCCGCCATCCGAGCGCGGGGCCGATCCTGGTCGACACCGGCCTGCACCCCTCGATCGCCACCGACGGGCGCGAGAACTTCGGACGGATGGCAAGCCGGGTCATCAAGCCCAGCCTCGTGAGCGGCGAAGACGCGCCGGCGCAGCTGCGCAAGCGGGGGCTCGACCCGGGTGAGATCCCGATCGTCGTCATGACCCACCTGCACCTCGACCACACCTCTGCCATCTCCGAGTTCCCCGAGGCGACCTTCGTGATCAGCGAGACGGAGTGGGAGGCGGCGACCGCCGGCCCGCAGCCGCTGCTCAACGGCTACCGACGCGCCCACCTCGACTTCGCCTTCGACTACCGCACGGTCGACTTCGACCGCGGCGGCATCGACTCCTACGCCACCTTCGGCCGCTGCTTCGACCTGTTCGGCGACGGCTCGGTCCGACTCGCCTACACCCCGGGCCACAGCGCCGGGCACATGTCGGTGATCGCGCACCTCAGGGAGCGCGACTTCGTGATCGGCGGCGACGCCACCTTCACCGAGGGCCAGCTGGACGGCAGTGCCCCCCTGCCGCCGCGGCCCTACGACGCCCACAACCACCGCCGCTCGCTGCAGGAGCTGCGGCTCTTCAAGCGCGAGTTCCCGGAGGCGATCGTCACGCCCGGGCACGATCCCGACTTCTACGCGGAGCTCGACGCCCGCTACGAGTAGTTCGTTTCGCCGGGCTCAGGCGTGACGCCCTCGCGCAGGGCGCGGATCACGTTGCGGCGGCCCTGCTCCTCGAGCGCCGTGTACATGGCCCGCACTCGGTCGAAGATCTGGGTGGAGGCTTCGACCTGGCGCTCGCGGCTCGGCGACTCCTCCACGGGGAAGGAAACCGGCTCGCCGAACTGGACGGTCACCTTCGGAAAGCGGAAGCGCTTCCAGCGCCGCACCGACTCGGAGCCGTGGATCGCCACCGGGACCACCGGCACCCCGGACTCCAGCGCCAGGCGGCCGAGGCCCGGTTTCGGCTTTCCCAGCTCGCCGCTGCGCGAGCGGCCGCCCTCCGCGTAGATCAGCAGCATCCCGCCCTGGTCGAGGATGGTGTGAGCGGTCCTGAAGGCCTCCTCGTCGCGGTGGCCGCGCCGAATGGGGAACACGCCGCCGTGGGCGAAGATGTATGTGAGGACCGGCGGCCCGAAGAGCTGCGATTTCGCCATGAAGCGGACCTGGCGCCGCAGGTAGAGGCCGATGAAGAAGTGGTCCATCTGGCTGAAGTGGTTGGGGGCGAGGATCAGCGGCCCCGACCTGGGCACGTTCTTCAGCCCGATCGCGCGGGTCCGGTAGAACAGCAGGGTCGGCAGGGTGACCAGTACGCGGACGAACGGATATGTCCAGCCCACCCCCCTGCGGGCCCGCGCGTGGAACTTCTCGAAGTACTCCGCCGGGCGGTCGTCCTTGTAGACCTGTGGCTTGATGTCGGACATGGCCTCGGGGGCCGGACTGGCCGGCCGTCGCTGTGCGTACCCCCCGCGCGCCCGCCGGTTACGCGTCGGGGGCGGAATCCCCCGGCGTCGCCCAGTTCCTGGCGCGCTCGACCGCCCGCCGCCACTCGGCGTGCAGGGCCCGGCGCCGCTCCGGATCCATCCCCGGCTCGTAGCGCGCGGCCTCGCGCCAGATCTCGCGGACCTGCTCCGCGCTCCAACGGCCCGTTGCGATCCCGGCAAGGAAGGCCGCGCCGAGCGCCGTCGTCTCGGCGATCTCGGGGACGATCACGGGAGCCCCGAGGAGATCGGCCTGAAACTGCATCAGCCAGCGGTTGGCGACCGCGCCCCCGTCCGCCTTCAAGGTCGCGAGCCCCTCTCGGGACGCCTCCTCCTGGGCGCGCACCGCATCGACGGTCTGGTAGGCGATCGCCTCGAGGGCGGCGCGTGCGAGGTGGGCGCGCCCGCTGCCCCTGGTCAGGCCAACGATTGCGCCGCGTGCGTAGGGATCCCAGTAGGGGGAGCCGAGCCCGGTCAGGGCCGGGACGAAGTAGACGCCGTCGTTGCCCTCCAGCGAGGCGGCGAGCGCCTCCGATTCGGAGGGCTCCTCGATGATCCCCAGCCCGTCCCGCAGCCATTGGATCGCCGCGCCGGTGACGAAGATCGAGGCCTCCAGCGCATAGGCCGCTTCCTTCCCCGAGGCACAGGCGACCGTGGTCAGCAGCCCCTCGGCGGGGTCTGGAACGGTTTCACCCGTGTGGAGCAGGACGAAGCTGCCCGTCCCGTAGGTGTTCTTTGCCATCCCGGCGCTGTGGCACGCCTGGCCGAACAGCGCCGCCTGCTGGTCGCCGGCGACCCCGGCGACCGGGACCTCGCCGCCGAACTCCGAGGTGGTCCCGAAGAGGTGCGCGGAGGGCAGCGGCTCGGGCAGTCGCTCAGGGTCGACGCCCAACATCGCGCAGAGATCGGGGTCCCAGGACAGCTCGCGGATGTCGAACAGCATCGTCCGCGAGGCGTTCGTGTAGTCGGTCGCGTGGCGGCCTGTCAGCTTGAAGAGGAGCCAGGAGTCGATCGTGCCGAAGACGGCGCGGTCCGCCCCCTCGGCGTTGCGGAGCAGCCACTCGATCTTGGTGCCCGAGAAGTAGGAGTCAAGCACCAGGCCGCTCCGCTCGCGCACCAGGTCCTCACGGCCGGCCGCCCGCAGCTCCTCGCAGCGCTCCGCCGTGCGGCGGTCCTGCCAGACCAGCGCCCGGTGGACCGGCTCGCCGCTCTCGGGGTCCCAGGCCACGACCGTCTCGCGCTGGTTGGTGATCCCGATCGCGTCCAGCTCGGCGCCCTGGATGCCGGCGTCGGTGATCGCCTCGATCGCGACCCGCCGCGTCACCCCCCAGATCTCGTTGGCGTCGTGCTCGACCCAGCCCGGCTGCGGGAAGTGCTGCTCGAACTCCGAATAGGCCCGGCCGGCGATCCGCGCCTCCTCGTCGAAGACCAGGCAGGTGGTCCCGGTGGTGCCCTGATCGATCGCGAGGATCACTGGGCGAGGAGGCTATCTCCGGGCCCAGTAGGCGCGCACGAGGTCGGCGAGTTGGCGGGCGCGATGCGCGAAGCCGGAGAGACTGCGTCCGGTCGCCCGGTGGGAGAGATCCAGCTCGTACTCGCGCAGCCGGTAGCCCGCGCGCGTGGCGTCGATCGTCATCCCGAGCTCCATTCCGTAGCCGCGCGCGAAGGGCAGAACCGCCCGCAACAGCT
>DASUUD010000294.1:0-9303 GCA_036374255.1 Solirubrobacterales bacterium
GTCGCCCGGGTCGAGCAGCGTCGCGATGCAGCCGACGTTCGCCAGGTACCCGGCGGTGAATACGAGCGCGTCGTCTTCGCCCATCCAGTCCGCGATCTCGCGCTCGAGGTCGAGGTGCAGCGAGGTCGTCCCGTTGAGCAGCCGCGAGCCCGTCAGGCCCGTCCCGTAGCGCTCCAGCGCGTCGCGGGCGCCCTGCTTGACGCGCTCGTCGCCGGTCAGGCCGAGGTAGTTGTTGGAGCCGAGCATGATCGTCTCCCGCCCCTCCATCTCGACCACGGGGCCGGCCTGCGAGGTGAGCAGGCGGAAGTAGGGCAGGAGATCGTGCTGCTTGGCTGCTTCGAGCTGCTCGAGCCGGTCGTGGCTGCGCGCCTTCTGGAAGACGTCGACCGGCGTCCTCGCGGTTTCGCTCATCCGCAGAAGTGTAGGTTCCCCTGAGCGCAGAGCGAGCAAGCGAGCATTTCTGATTCTTGGCGTGGCGAGCGAAGCGCGAATTTCATGTCAATGTCGAGCGTCGAAATCCGTCCCGTGCGCGGCCGGCGAGACCTGAGGCGCTTCGTCAAGGTCCCCTTCAGCCTGCACCGAGACCACCCCCAATGGGTGCCTCCCCTGATCTTCGACCGGTTGCAGTTCCTCAACCGGGGAAAGAACCCCTACTTCGAGCACGCTGAGGCCGAGTACTTCCTCGCCGAACGCGACGGTCGCCCGGTCGGCCGAATCACCGCCCAGATCGACCGGCGCTGGGACGAGTACCAGGGCGGCGCGGACGGGATGTTCGGTTTCTTCGAGACGGTCGACGATCGGGAGGTGGTTGACGCCCTCCTCGCCGCCGCCGAGGACTGGCTCCGGGCCCGCGGGCGGCGGCGGATCCTCGGCCCGATGGACTTCACGACGAACGACGAGGTGGGGATCCTGATCGAGGGCTTCGAGCAGCGTCCGGTGGTCCTGCAGAACTGGCACCCGCCCTTCTACCGGGAGCTGATCGAGGGCCTCGGCTACGAGAAGGCGATGGACCTGCTCTCGTGGCACCTGGCGCTCGGCGAGCTCAAGGAAGGCGATCAGTTCGATCCCGAGATCCACGCCGCCGCCGAGAAGGCGCTGCGCGAGGAAGGGGTGACGATCCGCACCATCGACAAGCGGAACCTGACGGAGGAGATGCGGCGCTTCACCGAGGTCTATACCGAGGCCTGGTCGGACAATTGGGGGTTCGTACCGCCGACCGACGCCGAGATCGAGTTCCACGCCAAGCTGATGAAGTACGTGATCGACGAGGACTGGGCCTTCGTCGCCGAAAAGGAAGGCGAGGCTGTGGGGGCGGGCCTCTCCCTGCCCGACATCAATCAGGTGATGGCGAGGATGAACGGCAGGCTGCTCCCCCTCGGCTGGCTCAGGTTCCTGCTCGGCAAACGCAGGATCGACTACGTCAGGGTCTTCGCGCTCGGCGTCAAGCACGACTTCCGCCACACCGGGGTCGCGGCGGGGCTCTACCTCAGACATCTCGCCGCCGCCAGCCCGGAGCGGATTCCCGCGGGGGAGGCCGGCTGGATCCTCGAGACGAACCGGCCGATGAATCGCGCCATCGAAGGGATGGGCGGCAGGCTCGTCAAGCGCCACCGCATCTACGAGAAGGCGCTCTAGGGAAGCCGCAACTTGCGAGTTTCCGTCCCGTCCGGGACGACCTCGCCCGCGGGCATCGCTACAGTCGAGCCCATGAGTGAGGAGCCTCAGGTCGACGGAGAGATCGTGGCCGAGGAGGACGTCGAGGAGGCGGCGGCGGAGGAGCCCGTGAGGGCTCTGGAGCCGGTGCCCGAGCCGTCCTCGCCGGTCCTGCGCGGCGAGGTGAAGACGGCGGCGATCGCAGCGGCGGGCGGTGTCCTCGCCGGCGCCGCCACGGTTGCGGCGGTGCGAGCGGTGGGAGCGGTTGCATCGCGCGGCTCCGGCCAGCGCGGCCTGCGGCGACGCAGGAGCGAGCGACCGGTCAACGTCGTCGCAAGCCGTTCCTTCCTGGTCGACGTCCACCTGCTGGGGCGCTGACTTCGATGGGCTCGGCGCCGGCGCAGCACGTCGGAGGCCGGGCCATGGCAAGCGCGCTCGAGGTCGAGGTGCGGCCGCCCTCGCCCTTCCTCCTGCCCCGCCGCGGGAGCGAGGACCGGGTGATGCGAGCCGGTGACGGGAGCGTCTCACGGCTGCTGCATCTGGACGGTGCCGCGGTGCTGGTTCGCGCCTGGCAGCCCGCCTCGAAGAGGGTGTTCTTCCGAGCCGAGCCGGTGGACCCCGGCGCCGTCGCGGCGCCCTGCACGGCCTCCGAGCCGCCGCATCGCCGCGCCGGCCGGGCGGACCTGGCGCGGGCGGTGGAGAGGATGCGCTTCGCGCTCGGGGTCGACGACGACCTCGGAGAGTTCTACCTGCGGTTTCGCCGTGATCCCCTGCTCGGCCCCCTCCTGCGCCGCCGCCCGCACCTGCGGCCCCGGCGCCGGCCCTTCGCCTGGGAGGCGCTCGCCTGGGCGATCGTCAAGCAGCTGATCGAGAGCGACCGCGCGGCCCGGATCCAGCGACGCATCGTCGGGCGCTGGGGTCTGCGCCTGGGCCGCGATCGCGAAGCGCTGCGCGACGTTCCCGCGCCCGCCCTGATCGCCGGCAGGGCACCGGCCGAGCTGGAGTCGATGGGACTGGCCCTCAAACGAGCGATCGCCCTGCGCGCGGTGGCCGCCGACATCGCGGCCGCGCGTTGCGATCCGGCCGATCCCGGCGCCGAGGCGAGGTTCCTCCGTGTGCCCGAGATAGGGCCCTGGACCGTCCAATGCGTCGGCCTCTTCGGCCGCGGGGATCCGGACTCGCTTCCGGCCGGCGATCTCGTCTACCTGAAGCTGGTCGGGCGCCTCTCCCGCTTGCGGCGCCGTGCGACCGTGGAGGAGGTGGAGGAGTTCTACGCTCCCTATGCCCCGTTCCGCGGCCTCGCGGCCCTTTGGACCGCGGGCATCTAGGAATCAAGTAACCCCTCGCACTGCCGATAGTCGGAGCATGGACCGCGAGGCCGGTACAAAGGGCTGGCCCGACGACCGGGTCAACGAGTTCCTGGACCAGATCTCGGCGGCCGGCGAGGACTACCGCAGGCTCGTCGAGCGGCTGCCGGCGATCGTCTACGCCTGCGACGTCGGCGAGCACGGTCGCTGGCGCTACGTCAGCCCCCAGATCGAGCAGATCCTCGGCTACACGCCGGAGGAGTGGACGGCGGATCCCGACCTGTGGGCCGAGCAGCTTTACCCCGACGATCGCGAGCGGGTGCTGGAGGCGGAGATGGAAATGGTGAACGAGATCAGCACCACGCGGCCCCTCGACTACCGGATGGTCACCCGCGACGGGTCGGTCGTCTGGATCCTCGACGAGGCGGTGCTGGAGCCCGACGAGGAGGGCACGCAGGTCTGGCACGGCGTCCTCTACGACATCACCGAGCGCAAGAACGCCGAGCAGGACCTGCGCCGCGCGGTCGCGCAGCAGGCGACGGTCGCCAGGCTCAGCAGCCACGCTCTCCAGCACGGCGAGACCGACACCCTGATGAGGGAGGCGGTCACCCTGATGGAGGCGATCGACGGGGTGGCCAGCGCGACCATCTGGGAGGTGGGACGAGATCGCCGCCGCCTGCGGATGCTCGCGGCGACCGAGGCCCTTTCCTCGAGCGCCGAGAGCCGGCCCTCGGCGGCGCGCGACTCGCATGCCGGCGCTGCGCTCGACTCCGGCCTGCACGTGATCGTCGACGACTGGGAGAACGAGCGGCGCTTCACGATGCCGCCGGCGCTTCGCGCCCAGAGCATCCGCAGCAGCCTCGCCGTCCCGATCGAGGGCAAGGAGCGCCCCTTCGGCGTGCTCGACGTCCACTCCCTGGAGCCGAACCGGTTCACTCCCCAGGACGTGCACTTCGTCCAGGCCTCGGCCAACGTGCTCGCCGACGCAGTGGAGCGCCACGCCGCGGACCGGGCCCTGCGCCACCGCGTCCTGCACGACTCGCTCACCGGGCTGCCCAACCGGGCCAGCTTCGTCAAGTCGCTGGAGGTGGCCCTCGAACAGGCGTCGGTCAGCGGCTCCCCGGTCGGGGTGCTCTTCCTCGACATCGACAACTTCAAGCTGATCAACGACAGTGCCGGGCATCACGCCGGCGACGAGGTTCTGCGCGCGATTGCGCCCCGGCTCCGCGCCCACCTGCGCCCCGGCGACATCGTCGCCCGCTTCGGCGGTGACGAGTTCGGCATCCTGGTCGATCGCCTCGCCGATGAGGGGGAGGCGGTCGCGATCGCGGACCGGGTTGCCGCGGCGTTCTCCGAGCCCCACCGGATGGACGGCGCCGAGCACGTGATCAGCGCCAGCATCGGGATCGCCGTCGCCCATCCGTCGCGGACCGAACCGGTCGGCGCCGAGGCGCTGATCCGCGACGCGGACGCCGCGATGTACCGGGCGAAGGAGAGGGGAAGGGCACGTTGTGAGGTCTTCGACGCCGAGATGCGGGCTCGGGCGGCGAAAAGGCTCGAGGTCGAGCGGGACCTGCGCCACGCCCTGGAGCGCGACGAGCTGGCCCTCCATTACCAGCCGCTGATCGCCCTTGGCAGTGGCGAAGTGGTCGGATTGGAGGCGCTGCTTCGCTGGAACCACCCCGAGCGCGGCACCCTGGAGCCCGGGGAGTTCGTCTCGGTCGCCGAGGACAGCGGTCTGATCTGGACCATCGGCCGCTGGGTCCAGGAGAACGCCTGCCTGCAGGTCCGGGAATGGAACGATCAGCGTCCCGACCGACGCCCCCTCGACGTGGCGGTGAACCTCTCGGCCCGTCAGGTCACCCACCACGAGCTGGCTCCCTCGGTGGCGGAGATCCTCTCGCGCACGGGGCTCGAGCCGATCCACCTGCGCCTGGAGGTCACCGAGAGCGTCCTGATCGACGAGTCGGCCAGTGCGATGGCGACCCTGGAGGAGTTGAGCGACATCGGGGTCCGGCTCGTCCTCGACGACTTCGGTACCGGGTACTCGTCGCTCGCCTACCTCAACCGGTTCCCCTTCGACGCGCTGAAGATCGACCGCTCCTTCGTCGAGGGTGTCGGCGCCGAGCAGGAGCGCACCGCGATCGTCGAGGCGATCCTGGGGATGGCGCGCGCTCTCTCTCTCGACGTGATTGCCGAGGGTGTCGAGAGCGCCGAGCAGCTTTCCGAACTGCGGCGGCTGGGCTGCGATTACGCGCAGGGCCACTTCTTCGCGCCCGCCAGGTCGGCGGCGGAGATCACCCGGATGATCCGCGAGGGCGAGGTTCGGCTACTCGGGGATCTGTCCGGGTAGGTACTCGTTGCTGAGCAGCCGGGAGATCTCCGGCCGCGAGGCGATCAGTTCGTTGTCGCGCATCCAAAGGGCGAAGCGCTCCCAGGCCGCCGGGTCCATACGGCCGTAGGGGGTCGCCGGGCCGTCGGTCTGCGGCTCGGACGGACCGGGCGCACCGAGCAGGGGCAGCGTCGCTTTCACCTCCGCCCTGGTCGGGCGGGGATCGAGGTCCCTGTTCGCCTCGAGCAGGGCTTTCGTCGTCGCGTCGGGGCTCTTGACCGCGGCGGCCGTGCCCCGGGCCAGCGCCGCGAGGAAGAGCCGCACCGGTTCGGGATCCTCCTCGAGGGCCTCCAGCCCGGCGACCAGGACGAGCTCGTTGTAGGTCGGGACCCCCAGCTGGTCGACCGGCGTCACCACCGGGTCTTTGCCGCGCAGGCGGAGGTCGACGCCCTCGACGTTGCGGAAGCCTCCGAGCATCGCCTCGGCGCGGCCGCCGACGATCGCCGGCAGCAGGCCGTAGCCGACGTTCACCGTCTTGACGTCGGAGGGTGAGAGGTTGACGCGGGCGAGGATCGTCTTCAGGTAGGCGTCCTGATACGGGATGCCTGCCGTGGCGATCGTCCTGCCGCGCAGGTCGCCGATTCCGCCGATTTTAGATTTCTTCAACCAGATCATCGAGGTGAGCGGCGTGTCGACCAGGGCGGCGACGGCGATCACGTCGAGGCCCTTCTCGTCGGCGAGGATCACCTCGGGCTCATAGGAGATCGCAAGGTCGGTCCGCCCCGCCGCGACCTGCTTGATCGGCGCCGCCGGGTCGGAGGGCGTGTGGATCGTGACGTCGAGCCCGGCCTGGTCGAAGTAGCCGAGCTTCCGCGCCATGTAGATCCCGGCGTGGTCGGGGTTCGGATAGAAGTCGAGCGTGAGGCTGTAGGGCTGACGCTCAGCGGTCCCGTCCTCGCTCTTCTCGCCGCAGGCGGCGAGACCCAGCGCGGCGGCGACCGCCGCCAGGGCGATCGCGATGCGGACGGTGCGGCCAACTCCCTGCGCTGCTTTGCTCCTGCTCATCATCTGCCTTTGGTCAGGTTGCGGGGTACGGGTTTCTATCGCCAAGTGACGACGCGACGCTCTGCGAGGGCGAATACGCCGAACAGGGCAAGGGCGATCGCGGAGAGCACGAACACCGCGGCGAACGAGCGCGCCGTTTCCAGCTGCGCGATGTCCTGCAGGATCAGGTGCCCGAGGCCGGAGTCCGAGCCGGACCACTCGCCGAAGACCGCGCCGATCGGGGCGATCACGGCGGCGATCCTGGCACCGCTGAAGAAGAACGGGAGCGCGGTCGGCGCCTCGAGGCGCCGCAGGACCTGACCCCGGGAGGCGTCCAGGGTCCGCATCATCTTCCTCGCCTCGGGATCGACGGACCGCAACCCGTCCAGCGTATTCACCGTGATCGGGAAGAAGCAGATCAGCGCCACGATCACCAGCTTCGGGCCGATCCCGAAGCCCAGCCAGAGGACCAGGATGGGGGCGATGACGATGAGCGGGATCGTCTGCGAGGCGACGATCAGGGGGTAGGCGGCGAGACGCAGGGTCTGAGACAGGTGCATGGGGACGGCGAAGGCGAGTCCGGCAATCACCGCCAGCGCGAGGCCGCCCACGATCTCGCGCAGCGTGACCCAGGCGTTGTCGGCGAGCAGGGAGCGGCTCTGCCAGAGCGACTCGGCGACTTCGGCGGGGGAGGGGACCAGGATCGGCTCGAGGTTGAGGGCGTCGGCGATCGCACCGCTCGTGGCGGCGATCTGCCAGGCGCCGATCAGAGCCGCGATGAGCAGGGCGGGGAGCAGATAGCGCATCGCGCTCACCGCGCCCCTTCGTGCAGCGCGGACAGGGCGCGCTCGCGGACCGCGACGAAGGCCGGGTCGGTGACGGCCTCGTCGCGGTCGCCGGCGCGGGGATTGGGAGCGCGAAGCTGCTTCACCAGCCGCGCCGGTCTCGCCGAGAGGATGGCCACGTCGTCGGAGAGGTAGAGAGCCTCCTCGACGTCGTGGGTGACCAGCACGACCGTGCGCGGGTCCGTCTTCAGCGCCCGAGCCAGCCAGGCCTGCATCTCGGCGCGGGTGATCGCGTCGAGCGAGGCGAACGGCTCGTCGAGGGCCAGAACGGGCTTGCCGGCGAGCAGGGTGCGCAGGAAGGCGACCCGCTGCCGCATCCCGCCGGAAAGCTCGGCGGTGGAGGCGCGCTCGAACCCCGCCAGGCCGAACCGCTCGAAGAGCCGCCCTGCCTCGCGCCGCGCCTCCCCGCGCCGGACGCCCCGGTTGCGCAGGGCGATCGCGGCATTATCGAGCGCCGAAAGCCACGGGAGCAGCAGGTCCCTCTGGGGCATGAAGGCGCAGCGGGAGAGCCGGCCCTCGGAATCGTGCGCCCCCCCGATCTCGATCTCGCCGCCCGCCGGGTCCTTCAGTCCGACGATCAGCTCGAGAAGCGTGGACTTGCCGCAGCCCGAGGGCCCCACCAGGCCCAGCACCCCGTGCGGGGGGGTTTCCAGGTCGAGCCGTTCAATCGTCTGGAGTGCGGGGTAGGCATGGCGCAGGCCGCGTACCGCGACCGCAACCCCCGCACCCCCGGAGACAGCAGGCGATCCGGCCCCGGCGGCGAACTCCTTGGCTTCGGTGGCCACCCTGGTATCCTGGCGCACTTGACGCTCCTGACAAAAAAGGTCAAGAAAGTCTAGAACCCGGTCGGCGCGGGGCCCCATGGACCCAGCAATCATCATCTTCGGCTTTGGAATCGGCGCCATGGTCGGCATGACCGGGATGGGCGGCGGGACCCTGATGACGCCGCTCCTCATCCTCCTCTTCGGCGTCAAGCCGGTGACCGCGATCGGTACCGACATCTTCTATGCGGCGGTGACCAAGACGGTCGGCGGCTGGCGCCACCTGCGGATGGGCACGGTCAATCTCGGCCTCTCGTTCTGGCTCGCCGCCGGCAGCGTGCCCGCCTCGATCGCCGGTGTCTGGGCGATCGCGATACTGCAGAGCAGGATCGGCGAAGAGAAGCTCGACTCGCTTGTCTACGCCCTGCTCGGCGGAACCCTGCTGATGGTGGGGATCATCACTCTGGCGCGGGCGCTGATCCTTAGCAACCTGATCGAAGAGCGCGAGGACTTCGAGCTGAAGCGCCGCCACAAGGTGGCGGCGGTGGTGATCGGCGTGACCACCGGCTTCGTGATCGGGATCACCTCGGCGGGCTCCGGCACGGTGATCGCGATCCTCCTGATCTCCGTCTACCGGCTCGTCCCGCGCAGGGTCGTCGGGACCGACGTCTTCCACGCGGCGATCCTGCTCTGGGCCGCGGGCATCGCCCACTGGATCGGGGGTAACGTCGACTTCGCGCTCGCCGGCAACATCCTGCTCGGCTCGGTTCCCGGGGTGATGGTGGGCGCCCACTTCGCCGCCCGCGCCCCAATCGGGTTCCTGCGCACCGCGCTCGGGGTGGTCCTGGTCGCCTCCGGGCTGATCACCGTGCAGAAGGGAGACCCGGTCGTCTGGCCGATCGCAGCGGCCGTCGCCGGCATCGGCCTGGCGCTGCTGATCTGGTTCCCGCGCTGGTGGTCCGCCCGGCGCGTCGAGCGGGAAGTCGAGGAGGGCACCGTGCCGGCGCACGACGCCTCCGGGGAGCTCGCGCCGGAGACGATCGGGTGACCAGGTGAGGGTCTCAGCCAAGGCCGACTACGCGGTGCGCGCCGCAGCCGAGCTGGCCGCCTCCGACCAGGGGCCGGTCAAGGGCGAGCGGCTCGCCGAGGCCCAGGACATTCCACTCCAGTTCCTCGAGCACATCCTGCTCGAGCTGAAGCATCACGGCATCGTCCGCTCGCGCCGCGGGGCCAAGGGCGGCTACTGGCTGGCGAAGCCGGCGGACGCGATCTCGATCGCCGACGTCGTGCGCGCCGTCGAGGGCCCGATCGCCCACGTCCAGTCGGCCCCACCGGAGTCGATCGCCTATCGGGGCAACGCC
>DASUUD010000295.1:0-2985 GCA_036374255.1 Solirubrobacterales bacterium
GGTGAGCCCCGAGGCGCCGTCCGACGCCCCCGCTGAGGAAGGAGCAGGCTGATGGAAGTCGCACTGGTCGTTCTCGTTGTCCTGGTGATCTTCGCCCTGATCGTGGTGGGCAGCGCCGTGCGCGTGCTGCGCGAGTACGAGCGCGGCGTGATCTTCCGGCTCGGGCAGGACCACCAGGGTGAGCCCGTCGACCGACTCGACCCTGACTCTATCCCCCGGCCGCAGCGACGCTCCCTCGCCGGTCAGGCGAGCGTGCCATAGCGCCCCCTCGATCCAGACCTGCCCCTCCGGGTCGAGCGAGGTGCGGGCCTCGGCCAGAGCGCCGATCAGCTCCTCCTGCCCGGTGCGGACGCGCTGCTCGAGGTGGGCGGCCAGCACTTTTCGGCCGATGAAGTAGGAGGTGACGATCGAGAGGATCCCGAGCGTGATCAGCGCCGGGCCGGCGTACCCGGCGAGGGCGGAGTCGGAGTCGATGGTGAGGGCGACCACCCCGCCGGCGACCAGCGCGAGCGCGCCAAGGCCGGCGAGGACGCCGCCGGTGGGCAGCAGCAGCTCGGCGAGCAGCAGGGCGATGCCGACCAGCGCGATGACGATGAAGACGTCCATCTGCTGGATTATCCGCCCTCGGGGCTCCCGGGGCCACCCAGGGCGAACCGCTCGATGTCGGCGCGCAGCTCGGCGTGGTCGGCATAGGGGCCCTGCTTGAGGTGGACGAGCTCCCCAGTGCGGTCGTAGAAGGCGGTGTCGGGGAGGCCGAGCTTCGCGCCGATGCTCTCCGCGATCTCCCTGTCGGGGTCGATGTAGCTGGGGTAGGGGACGGGCATGTCGCGCAGGAAGGTCCGCGCGGCGTCATTCGAATCCTCGCTGTCGATTCCCAGGAAGGCGACCCGCTTGCCGTACTTGGCCGAGACGTCCTGGAAGGCGGGGAACTCGAAGCGGCAGGGGCCGCACCAGGAGGCCCAGACGTTGACCACCACGGGGAAGCCCCGCAGCTCCTCGATCCGCCGCTCGTAGGCCTCGACGCCCCCCGGCAGCAGCCGGTTCGCCTGCGCGTGCAGGGCGGCGAGCCGGGGCGGTGCCCCGGCCAGAGCGGCGTCGTAGTCGGGGTGGCCGCCCCCCTCCTCGCCGTCGTCGAGGCCGCAACCAGCCGCCGCCGACGCCAAGAGCGAGGCGGCCGCGACCAGGGCCAGCGCCATCGATCGCCACGAGGGGCGTTGCGCCGGGCGGGTGCGGTTATCGGAATCATTCATCGCGTCTCGATGGCTACAATACGTACGTCCGGTCCGCCGGTATGCGGGCCACTCGAGATCGCTGGGGGGACGAAAGGCAGCCCCCGGCATACCTCGCCTTTTTCTTTCCCCGGCCGCGCGGGTGCGCTGCTGCGGAGAACGATCCGGAAGCCGTCATGGCCAAGACCAGCGAAGTTGCCACCACGGTGGCAGTTCCCTCAAGCGCCGACATCGAGCGGGCCGCCGAGTTTGCCCGCGAGCCGCTCCTGCTCGACGGGGAGGGGCCGGAGGCGCTCGCCCCTGGGACCGCGCGCAGGAGGGCGTTCGACGCTGCGATCGAGGAGCTGGATGCCGGCGCGGAGCACCCGTCGATCCAGTGGCGCCGCGACTTCTCGCTGCTGCTCGGGCTGGAGCGGTTGCTCTCGCAGGAGCCGCCGAAGCTGCGCGACGGGGCGGAGCTGAACCCGCACCAGGTGGACGCCCTCTCGGGCACCCTGACCGAGCTGATCGCCGAGCAGCAGGTCGCCCTCAACGGCGGCCGCCGCAACGGCGACCGCGCGGTGTCCGAGGCCGAGTCGGCGGCTGCGCCCGGCGAGAAGGAGGCGGCGGCCGAGGACGGAGGGGAGCCGCAGCTCGAGCCCGAGGAGCTGGGCGCCGACGAGGAGCCGCAGGACTGGGAGGAGCCGAAGACCGCGGACGAGAGGACGGGCGAGGCCCCGGAGGACCCGGGCGCCGCCCGCCGCTTCTGGTTCGAGCACGCGACCGGCGCGGGGAAGACCGTCGCCGCGGTCGGCTTCATCGACGCCTCGCGGACGGGGGGGATCCTGATCCTCACCCACCGCCGCAACCTTGTCGACCAGTTCATCGGGGAGATCTCCGACCGCGGCTACGGCGAGCGTCTCTCGCCGCCGCTGCTCGATGGCGCCGACCACCCCTACGGCCCGGTCACGGTCGAGACCTACCAGTGGTTCGTGCGCAACGCGGGGCGGGTCTCCGACGCCTACTCGATCGTGATCTGCGACGAGGCGCACACCGCGCTCGGCGAGAAGACGAGCGCCTGCATCCGCAACTGGATTGGGCCGGTCTTCATCGGCATGACCGCGACCGGCGCCCTGATCGCCCGCCACGTCGCCGACCTGTTCCCGACGCAGACGTCGCGCTTCGACCTGGCCCAGGCCGCGCGCCGCGGCGTGATCGCGCCCCTGCGGTGCATCCGGATCCCGCCGGGGCCGGGGGTGCGCACGATCGCCAAGGTGCCGCTGCGAAAGGGCGAGGTGGACCAGGACTTCGACCAGGAGGAGCTGGCCAAGCTGCTCGACCAGGAGCCGTTCAACGTCGCCGTGGCCGACCTGTACCGCTCGCGGTTCCGCCGGATCCCCGGCGTTATCTACACCGCCGGCGTGCGCCACGCCAACAACGTCGCCGCGGCGCTGCGCGAGTTCGACATCAACGCCCAGGCGGTCTCGGGCGAGACGCCGAAGCGCGAGCTCGCCGAGATCCTCGCCGGGTTCGAACGGGGGGAGGTCGACGTCCTCTGCAACGCGATGCTGCTCGCGGAGGGCTGGAACTCGCCGCGGGCGACCATCTGCATGCACCTGGCCCCGACCGCCTCGCGCCGCGTCTACCAGCAGCGCGTCGGCCGCGTCACCCGGCGCAACCCCGGCAAGGAGGCCGGCCTGGTGATCGATTTCGTGCACCCGGCCACCACCCACGACGAGAACGTGATCTCGCTGCACAGCCTGCTCGACCGCGACGT